>JALZMD010000196.1 GCA_030858375.1 Chloroflexota bacterium | reverse complement strand
ACCACAGATCCTGAATCACTCACACCCGAAGACCTTGAGCCACTTCGAATCCTCGGGTTCGATGACCTGGCGATCCTGGACGTCCTCAACTACGCGGCCTTCTTCGCCAACGCAAACCGGCTCATGCTCACGCTGGGCGAGCCGCGATTGCAACGCAAGTCCGCTGCTTGATAGCGACAACGCCAAGGAGTCACACGTGAGCGCCGAAACTCCCATCACCTGGACCCAGGAGTTTCTCGACTGGCTGCCATGGATCGAAACCGTGGATCAGGCCGGTATTTCCAGGGAGGATCGGGATCAGGTCGACAAGGTGCTCGCCAATCGTGCGGGCTCGACCTACTATGAGGTGCTGGCCAACGACCTTGAATCGGTAAGAACCCGCACGGTCCTCTTCAGCGACATCTTCGAAAGCAAGACCGGCACGCCACGATCGGACCGGGAACTGGCGGCAACCGCGACGTCACGGGTCAATGGATGCGTCTATTGCGCTTCGGTTCATGCCCGATTGTTCTCGAACCTTTCGAAAAAGCGCGACCTGATGCAGCGCCTGTTGGACGCAGGGTTTGAGACCGAACTTCCCGGTCGAGAGCGCGCGATCGTCGACCTCAGCGTCAGGCTGACGCGTGATCCCGAAGCGGTGACCGCCGCAGATTTCAAGGCGCTGAGGTCGGAAGGATTCGACGATCTAGAGATCCTGGATGTGATCCAGTCCGCCGCCATCTTTGCGAACGCGAACCGGTTGATGTTGACGCTTGGAGAACCGGCGAGGAAGGCGCCGAACGGCGCGCAATAACGATCAGCGAGAAGACACTTGTGAAATGGGATCCGGGGATTGTCCCGGGTCCCGTTTCTGCGCGCCGGTCAAATGCGAGGATTCAAGGCAGGCGACATACCAAGGAAGCCGATTCGCGACATACGGGATCGGCCTTCGTTTTCCGCATTCGCTCGTGTATGATGATGTACATACTGTACGTTCGAACACTTCGGCCCCGTTTCGTCGTAGAATAGATGTCCAACGCATTCGCGCGCTACGGGCCTGTAGCTCAGCGGAAGAGCAGGGGGCTCATAACCCTTTGGTCGCAGGTTCGAACCCTGCCGGGCCCACCATCGTAGTACACAAGGCGTTTGGCCCAGTTTTCTAAAAGTGACTGGTCTACAAACCGACATTTACATCGACGAACATTCAAGAGGTATGCGTGTCAGAACCAGAAATCATCATTCAACCCGACCCGGTCAAGGACATTCGTGAATTCGCCGTGAATATTGCGGACGTCATCACGGAAACGCCTGCGTCCGACACCAAAGTGATCGATATTCACGAACTATCAACCATTGCCGATTTCTTTGTCATATGCTCAGGGGACAACGAGCGTCAGTTGAGGGCGATCAGCCGCCTGTTGCTCGACCAGCTTGGCGATCAGGGGATCCAGCCCAAACGCGTCGAAGGCGAACCGATTTCCGGATGGATCCTGATGGACTTTGGGGACGTCATCGTCCATATCTTCGATCGCGATCTGCGCGAGTTCTACAATCTCGAAGAACGCTGGTCGGAAGCCAAGGTGTTGCTCGCAATCCAGTAATCACACCGGCGCACGAGTTGCGCAAACTCGTCGAATGTGGGACCCATCGGCAACGAGAGTTACGTGACCGGACACCTGAGGAGACGTGCACGCGTGATCAAGAACGGACCAATCACTTTTTCCATAGGTGCGACGATAGGCGGCCTCGCCGGGTTCATTCTCGGTGCATTCCTGGGCAAGTACGCCCTGCACCTGGTGTCGATGTTGATTGGCGCCGTCGATCGCCGGGGATCGTCCGATGAAGACCGGCTCAAATTCGAGCTCTTGCTCCAGTAGCCACACGATGTTATGCAGTTTTAACGTGTCGTTCCGCCGGGCCAACACTACCAGGAAACTATCACGTCCTGCGACTTGAGAACTGAACGAGAGAAAAGGGGCGAACGAAGTGAACCGTTCGCCCCTCCTGTGCAACGCCGCCCTACAGCGTGGCGCGATCGATGCCTGGAACCGGGAATCCCGAGGTCAGTTCGAGCACGTCTCTCGACACCTTGTTCGCTACGGCATCATCATCTGGGGCGCGCAGCACCTGGGTGATCAAGCCGGCGATCCGGGCCGACTCTTCGGTTCCGAATCCGCGCGTGGCCACCGCGGCAGTCCCGATCCGGATGCCACTTGCCTGCAGCGCGGAGCGGGTCTCACCCGGAATCGTGTTGCGATTCGTGGAAATGCCAACCTTGTCGAGCAATCGTTCAGCCTTTCGGCCACTGATCCCGATCGATCCAACATCGATCAGGAGGAGATGGTTATCGGTACCGCCAGAAATGACTGGGATGCCCTGTCCAAGGAACGCATTCGCCATCGCCTGGGCATTCTCGACCACTTGGCTGGCGTATTCCTTGAACGACGGTTGCAGGGCCTCACCGAAGGCCACGGCCTTGCCCGCGATGACATGCATCAGTGGTCCGCCCTGCATTCCCGGAAACACCGTCTTGTCGATAACCGGGCCCAGTTCTTCGTCAGTGAGGATGAATCCGGAGCGCGGCCCGCGCAGCGTTTTGTGGGCGGTCGACATCGTAATGTGGGCGTGGCCGATTGAGGTTGGATGCATCCCGCCGGCAATCAGGCCCGCGATGTGGGCAATGTCGGCGAAAAGGTAGGCGCCGACTTCGTCAGCGATTTCCCGGAATCGCTTGAAGTCGATGATCCGGCTGTAAGCACTGGCGCCGGAAATGATCGCCCTGGGGCGAACCTCCTTTGCCTTCGCCAGGACCTGATCGTAGTCGATCAGTCCGGTTTCATGATTCACGCCATAAAAATGGGCTTCGAAGAAACGGCCCGAGAAATTGACATCCTTACCGTGCGTCAGGTGGCCACCTTCCGCCAGGTTGAGACCCAGGATCTTGTCGCCGTGATTCAGAAGGGCAAAGAACGCCGCCAGATTGGCGCTGGCGCCGGAGTGGGGCTGCACGTTGGCGTGTTCGGCCCCGAACAGCTCCTTGACGCGGTCGATGGCGAGGACTTCAACTTCGTCCACGAACTCGCACCCGCCGTAGTAGCGCTTGCCCGGCAGGCCCTCCGCGTACTTGTTGGTGAGCACGGTGCCAACAGCCTCCAGCACTGCCTCGCTGACGTAGTTTTCCGAAGCGATCAACTCAATGCCATCAACCTGCCGACGGCGTTCGCGGCCAATCGAGGCGGCAACTTCGGGGTCGGCTTGGGCGAGCAGAGAGTGAGTCAAGGTGGCCATGTTTCCTCGTTTTCCGGTATTGGATTTCGGGTTGGAAGCTGTGGCTAGACGTTCCGGAGCAAGCGACTTTCGCCGCTCAAACTGCACCGAGAGTGTACCATGACGCCTGATTCGTTCCGCCTATGGATTACCCACAATGGCGAACATTTTCGGTAAGTGAAGGGCCTGGCATGCGGGTTTTAGTTACAGGTGGGGCAGGCTACATCGGCAGCGTCGCGGTCGCCATGCTCATCGAGCGCGGTTTCGATGTCGTGGCCCTGGACAACCTGCAGCGCGGGCACCTCGATGCCGTCACTGAAGGCGCGGAGTTCGTCCAGTGCGACCTTCGCGATTCGGCCGCAACCTTCGGCGCCGTGTCATCTGCCCGTGTCGAAGCCGTGCTCCATTTCGCTGCCCTGCACCTGGTGCCGGAGAGTGTCGATCAACCAGCCGAGTACTACCGGACGAACGTTGTGGGTGGGATCAACCTGCTCGACGCGGTCCGCGCCGCCGGTATCCGCAAGTTCGTCTTCTCGTCGACGGCCGCCGTGTATGGCGAGCCAGAAACGTTGCCCATCCGCGAAGACTCCCCTACGGTTCCAATCAATCCGTACGGTTCGTCCAAGCTTATGATGGAGCGAATTTTGGCCGACTACGGACAAACATACGGCCTCAACTACGCCATTTTCCGGTATTTCAATGTGGCTGGCTCACGTGGGCGTCTGGGCGAAGATCACCGTCCGGAGACGCACATCATTCCCGTGGCACTGGAGGCACTGACCGGCAAGCGTGAGCAGTTCACCATCTACGGGACAGATTACGGCACCGAGGATGGTACGGCTGTGCGCGATTATGTTCACGTGATCGATTTGGTCAACGCTCACATCCTGGCGTTGGAACACCTCGATCAACCGCTCGGCGTCATGAACCTCGGCACCAGGTCCGGATTCTCGGTTTCGCAGATGATGGAAGCGGTGGAGCTGACGACCGACCAACGACTGCCAGTCGTCATGGGGCCACGGCGCCCGGGGGATCCGCCGGCACTCATCGCCGACTCGTCCCGGGCGCGGGAACTTCTCGGCTGGGATCCGAAGCACTCGACGCTCGATTCGATGATTTCGTCGCACTGGGATTGGGTTCAGGCCAATCCATCTGGTTACGAGCGATAGTGCAGGCGGTCAGGCCGGCTCGCTGGCGGCCGGTGGTTGGGGTGCCTCCCGGTTACCGAACTTGCGCTCGGTGCCGTTCCTCAACCGCGCGATGTTCGTCCGATGCTGGTACACGATGATCCCGGCGATGCCCGTGATCCCGAGTGCCCAACCCCACGGGAAATCTCCACGAGCCGCCAATACGACCATAATCGTCGGGCCAACAACGGCAGCGAACAGGGACGCCAACGACACGTACCGCGTCAGGGCCACAATGGCAATGATGGGCAGGAGGAGCAGTACCAGCCACCAGGCAAGGCCGACCGCTGCACCGCCGCCCGTGGCCATCCCCTTGCCACCCGTGAACCCAATAAACGGTGACCAACAATGGCCGACGACAGCCGTAATAGCGACCGTAGCCGTCGCCCAATCTGGAGCGCCGAGCGCCCTGGCCAGGAGGACAGGCAGCAGCCCCTTGGCGAAGTCGAGCAGAAAAACCCCAAGCGCCATCTTCCAGCCAAGGAGCCGCAGGGTGTTCGTCGC
>JALZMD010000183.1 GCA_030858375.1 Chloroflexota bacterium | reverse complement strand
GCCCAGGTGTAGCGCGGCGCATCATCGCTTGCCCATGCCGTACCCATGGAACGGCCGGCACGGAGTGTCAGAACAATTCGGGGTGGAGGAAGCGGGCGAGCGCGCTGATCACGGCATCGCGGAAGACCCCTTCGCGGGTCAGGATATCGTTGGTAAGCAGGCCGATCAGGCCGTTGGCCTGCTTACTGTTGGGCTTTCCGAACACCACGTCGTTGGCGGCCCCGAGTTCAAGGCCTTCCAATCCATCGGTGTCGATGATGACGACCCAGCCGGTGCTGAACCAGATGCCATCGATCTCCTCCAGGCCGCTTTCGATGCCGACGCCAAAGTCGGCCTGCACGGCGCTGCGCGCCCGCAGCGCCCGGTTGCGGGCGCCTCGGATGCTTTCCGGTGTTGCTCATCGGCTGCTCGCAAACGCCGGACGGGACGAGGCAGCCCTCGCACTGCCAATCTTTTCCGGGCCAGACGGCAGTACAGCCGGCCGCAGCCGCGGCGATCTTGACCGGATTCAACGAGCCAACCGCAACAAGCACTGGCGATCTCCAATGGGGTAGCTTGACGGACGGCGGCGGGCCGTTCCTGCCGCCGCCGTCCGACGATATCACGCGCCGTGATTCGGTGTGGCTATTGCTGCGCTGGATACAGCACCTGATCGCCGTCCGGCACCAGCCCAGCGTAGAGCGGGTCGTCGGTATTGGGAAAGAAAGCCCAGAGACCACCCGTCGACCCACCCTCGGAATCGTGCTCACCGAGTCCGGAATGGCCCTCGCCGGACTTCGCCGCGAAAGAGGCGAGCAGGGCATCGGCATCCAGCGAGGTTTCCTCGGCTCCGGTAATGATGATGGCGAGGAAAACGTACGTGTCGTGGTGCATCACGACGTAGCGGAAGTAACCCGCGGTGGATGCCGTTTCATTGAAGATACTGTAGGCATAGGCCTGGTCGCCGAGATCTTCGACTGCTTCGTCGGTAGCGACGGGGTTCTCGAATTCCAACATCGTGATCAGCGGCTTAACCCCGTTATCGAGAAACGCGTCGTACCCGGTTGCCGCGTTGTCGCTGGTATCGAACTCGAGCACGAAACCGGTCAGGTTGAATACATCCCGGTAGGCTGGCACCTCCCCTTCGGCGGACCCGGCGGGTTCCAGTTCGAAGGCCGCGAAGTCCAGGGAAGCGGAGCGATTGACCGCGGCCTGGAGGCCAGCCAGGTCGGCCAAATCCGGGAATGGGTCGGCTTGACTGGCCGAGGTCGGGAGGAGCGACATGGCGAGGAGTACCGCGAAGATCAACATCAAACCACGAGGAAGTCGTGACATGGTGGGTATCCCTTTGCGCCCTGGGGCGATTCGGATCTGTGCGCTACGGACCAGCGATCACCCTGCTTCCATCGTAGGGCGCGTGTTGGTGACGTCCATACGTAAAGTTACCGGGAACGTGCCTGGGTGGCACAGCTCGGTGCGGGTTTCACGGATTCCATCGAGAATCGTCGCTCACGGTGCGGGATAGAGCGTCTGATCGGAGATCGGGATGAGTCCGCCGAGCAGCTCGTTGTCGTCGGACGGCATGAATCCCCAGAGCCCACCGGTCGAAGCGCCCTCGGCGACGTAGATTGCCTCGTCACCTTGTTCTTCACCATCGTTGACAACATACGCCGCCAGGTCGTCGGCGATGGTTACCTGGTCGTTCGTCTCCGCTAGGGCGTAGGTCAGGAAGACATATTCGCCTTCCTGGACGAGGACGAAGCGCAGGTACGTTTCCTGGTCGGGTGTCGTAGTGGTGAGGGTGATCGCCGAGGCCAGGTCACCGAGATCGCTTAGTGGCTCGTCGGAGACGGCTGGCGTTCCACCCTGGGCCATCTGGAGCAACTGGCTGCCGACGCCGGATTGGAATGTGTTGTACGCAGCCAGCGCGTTCTCTGCGGAGTCGAACCGGAGCACCATCGCGCTCAGCACAGTGATGCCCTGGTCGATCTCTTCAGGTTGCAGGTCGGGGGTGGCAGCCATCATCCCCGCGATGTCGAGACCCCAGGTCCGGTCGACCGCGGCCTCGATCCCCTCGAAGTCATCGATCGGGGGAATCTCGTTGGCGGCTGGCGTCTGGGCCGCCGCTGAAAGCGTGGACAATAGGGCGAAAACCGCGATCAGGAGCATGCACAAGGAGGGAAAACGGGTCATGGAGGGTCCCTTCCATTCGGATCGGGCAAATCTTGGCGTGGTCTTTACCACTCGATCCAGCCTACCCCACCGTGCCACAGCTTGCCATCGCGAAGGTGACGGACGACGGCGCGTTCGAGCGTCGTCCGCTGGGGCAACTCGTCGAGCGGGCGATCCGGCGTGCGGAACACGAACTCCAGCATCGGGCGATTGTTGGGCTCCGGGCGATACGCCTGCCGGAAGCGCCGCTGGAAGCGGATGATGTTGGAGGTTTCCGGCAGGTACTCGCCAAGTTGGTCGTCCAGCAGCCACGAGTGGCAGAGGGTGATCCTGGGCGTCTCCTCGGGGAAATGCTCGCGGAAGAAGCAGTGCGCCTCGGCGAACGAGGCGTCGCAGGCCTCGGGCGACATCGGCCCCATGTGACCGGGAATGTGGACCGAGATGACCGATTCGCCCTTCTCGCATGGAAACCCGGCCGCCTGGATTCCCCGGCTCGTACTCGTCCCGAGGCGGCCACGCTCGAATTGCAGGCGGCCGATCTGGAAGATCATGCCCCGGGCGTGGAGCATCAGCCAGTCGGCGCCCGACATGCCGTGGGTGTCATGCTGGTCCCGGTGAATCAGGAAGTGGCGCCCGACATCGGCGAGCGTGGCGAAGGTGATGTCTTTAGGGATGCCGCGCCGCCGGTGCAGCGCCTGGGTGTGCGGCAGCATCGCGACGTAGACAAAGGCGTAGAAGTACCGGCCCATTTCGCCGAATTCGGCTGGAAGCGTCGAAAACGCTGGCGGCCAGTTCACGGCGTCCATGTCCAGCAGCAGGGAGTGGACGCTTCGCTCGATGAGCCAGAAGAGATCAGGATCGTTCATGACGTCTGGTAGCAGACGAACGAGCGTCCCAATGTCATCCTCGGGAAAGTCGAGTTCACGGAGCGCGGTGATGAACGCGTCTCCCTCCGGCAGGGTCGCGGGAGCGACGGGCGGCCCGATTCCTTCCAGATAGTCCAGCCAGGACGCCGTCGCCTCGTTCGATCTCAGGATGGAGAGGTAGGCCGGTTGGTTCATGGGGGAGGGCGTTTCCTGCTTTGAGTGTGTTTCGCGCGCTGCGGCGCGAATCGCCTTGATTGTCATTCCGCAACGAGCCGCAGGCGAGTGAAGGAATCTCTCTCCTCCTGACGCATGCTCCCCTCACCACTCGGCGCTGAGATCCAGCCGGGCCAGGTTTTCAGCCTCAATCACCGCTCGCTTCCTCGCCTGGTTCCAATCCTTGAGTTCCTTCTCCCGGCCAATCGCCGTCCACGGATCGGGGTACTCGTCGATATGGACCAGAAGCACTTCGTTGTACTTTCGCGTATGTGCCTTCAGCGATGCTTTGCGCTTGTGTTTCCACACGTCGCTCAAGGTTTGAGGTAAAGCAAATGTACGTGGTGCGTGACGGTGACGACATGATGTCGACGATGTACTGCTTCACCGATTCCGCTCCCGGCGACGAACAAGAGATTCCGCCGGGAGCGTTAGCGACCAGAGGAATGACAATCTAAACGCTTCGCGGCCACCCCGCCGGCCCGAGACAACCTCGGCAGCGGCAGCCCGACCAAATCCGCTCCGGTCAGTCGGTGGCCAGCACGCGGTCAGGCTCTTCGACGGCGGTGCGTTTTGCAGTCCATTTGTGGTTGGGGTGGATCCGTGAGGCCAGGACCTCGGCGATGTGGCGGGTCGAGCGCTCGGTGAAATGCTCGATCTGCTGCCGGCACGAAACCCCGGCGACGCTGATCTGGATATCCATCGAGGTCTCCTCGATCGCCGGGAAGAGCCGCTCCTCGCCGATTTTTTGCGAGACATCGTAGTGCTCGGCCTCATACCCGAACGAGCCCGCCATGCCGCAGCACCCGGCCCCGCTTTCCGTTGGGCGGCAGCCGGCCGCGTTCATGATCGCCATCGATGGGCCGACGCCGATCAGCGCCTTCTGGTGGCAGTGGCCGTGGAAGAAGACTTCCGGGCCGGTGCTTTCCTTCCAGATGATGCCGAGGTCGCCGGCTGCTTCCAGCTTCGCCAGAAATTCGTCGATCATGTAGGAGTTCTTGCCCAGCACGTCGACATCGGGGTCGCCGGGTAGCAAGTCCTTGTACTCGTCACGCAGGGTCAGGATGCAGCTCGGTTCAGTGCCGATGACCGGGATGCCTTGCTTCGCGTACGGCGCGAGCAGGCTCACATTGCGCCGGGCCGACTTGCGGGCGGCGTCGATAAGGCCTTTGGAGAGCATCGGCCGCCCGCAGCAGGCACGCCGCTCCTCGACGATCACCTCGTACCCCGCTGCCTCCAGCAGCTTGACCGCCGCCAAACCGATCCGTGGGTAGTTATAGGTGGCGAAGGTGTCATGGAAATAGACCACCTTGCCGCGCGTCACGGCGGGCACGGGTGTGTGCCTGCGGTATCGATGCCAGCGGTGGACGAAGGTGTTACGCACGAACGGCGAGAGCTTGCGTTCGCGGTGGACGCCCATCAGGGCCATGCCCGGTTTGCCGAGCGGCGTGCGCAGGGCGAGATTCGCGAGGGGCGCGATCGGTGCGGCGATCTTCGAGATCGTGTGGATGTGACCCATCATCCGCGCCCGCAACGGCGTCCCATGCTTTTCATAATAGTGGGCGAGGAACTCGGTCTTGATCTTCGCCATGTCAACGCTGGAGGGGCATTCGGTCTTGCACGCCTTGCAGGAGAGGCAGAGGTCGAGCGTGTCGTAGGTCTTCTTGTTTGCGAAGTCGGACGGCTTCAGGATGTCCCCGGCTAGCGCGTTGCGCAGGGCGTTGGCCCGGCCGCGCGTGGTGTCATTCTCGTCCTTTGTCGCCATGTACGAGGGGCACATCGTCCCGGCCTGGAGTTTGCGGCAAACGGCCGCGCCGTTGCACATTTCGACCGCGCCGATGAACCCGCCCTCCGCCGAGAAATCGAGCTTTGTCTTGATCTGGACGGGCCGGTATTTCGGTCCGTAGCGTAGATTCTCGGTCATCGACGGCGCGTTCACGACCTTGCCGGGATTCATCAGGCCGTGCGGATCGAAGAGGCCCTTGAACTCCCGCATCGCGGCGTAGAGTTCCTTGCCGAAGATGACCTCGTTCAGCTCCGAGCGCTGGAGGCCATCGCCGTGCTCGCCGCTCATCACGCCGCCGAAGCGGTGGGCGAGCTCGGCGGCGGCGTGGGCCATCTCCTCCATCGCCTCGATCCCGGCAATCTCCTTGAGGTTGATCAGCGGGCGAATGTGGAGGCAGCCTGCCGAGGCGTGGGCGTAGTAGGCGGCGGTGGTGTTGTGTTTGGCGACCATTTCCTGGACGGCGGCAACGAAGGCTGGGAGGTGCGCGACCGGCACCGAGACATCCTCAATGACCGGGATCGGTTTGGCATCGCCACGCACGCTCATCAGCAGGCCGAGCCCCGCCTTGCGCACCGACCAGACGTTGGCCTGGCGCTTCGGATCGAGCAACACCTGCGGATCGGAGGAGAGCCGCACGTTTCGTTGCCGCAGGTGCTGGGTCAGGTGGTCGCACTTGCGCTGGAGCTCGTTGTCGTCCCGCCCGTAGTACTCGACGGCCAAAATTCCGGCTGGATCGCCGTCGATGAAGGCGATCTGGGTGGAATAAAGGGGTTGCTGGCGGGTCAGGTTGATCAGCATCCGGTCCATCAACTCGATCGCCGATGGCTCGGTTTCGAGGATGGCCGAGGTCGCCTCCATTGCCTCGATCAGGTCGTCGAATTGCAGGAGCACCAGCCCTGTCTTGGGCGGGATGTCGACAAGGCTCATCGTCGCGCTCAGCACTGTGGCGAGCGTACCTTCGGACGAGGCAATGAGCCGGGCCGGGTTGAAGGCATCGTCCGGTTTCAGGAACTGGTCCAATGAGTAGCCGGTGGCGCGCCGCCAGTGCGGCGGGAACCCGGCGGCGATGACATTGTGGCGCTCCTCGCGGAAGGCAAGCAGCTTCTTGAGCAGCCGACCGTACGCATCGTCGGTTCCGGCGCGCTTGGTGAAGTCTGCCACCGTCCCCGGCCCGAGGTCGACCCGGCCCCCGTCGGCCAGTTGGACGCGCACATTCGAGAGATGCTCGGATGTCATGCCGTAGAGGATGGAGTGGGCACCAGCCGAGTTGTTGCCGATCACGCCACCGATCGTGGCCCGGTTCGACGAGGATGGGTCGGGGCCGAACATCAGTCCATGGGCCTTCACCTGTCGGTTGAGCATATCCAGGTTGATGCCGGGCTCGACCGTCACCGATCGCGTTTCAGGGTGAAAGCTGAGCACGCGGTTGAGATACTTCGACATGTCAATGACGAGCGCGGCGCCAACGGTTTGCCCGGCCAGCGACGATCCTCCGCCACGGGGCAGGATCGGTACGCCGTGGCTGACGGCGATCTCGATCGCGGCTGTCACGTCGTCGCCCGTCCGGGGAATGACGACCCCGATCGGCTCGATCTCGTAGTTGGACGCATCGGTGGCATACAGCATGCGGCTGACATCGTCGAATCGCACTTCGCCCTGGATCCGGGCGGTAAGCTCGGCCTCCAGCACGCTGGCAGTTTCGAGTGCCGCCTTGCGCGCGCGTTGCTCGGTAGAGAACGGACCGGGCAGTGTTGGTGGCGGGGGCGAAGCCGCCGGGGCGCCGCTGGCGGTTGCGGATCGGCGAATGAGATGCATTGGCCGCAGGCTCCTTGATTCGAACGAGAGGGTGGTGCTGACCTGTAGGGCAGGGGAGCGACATGGTCCCGGGCCGGATTTCGAGTGTAGCACTGGATCACTGGCTATGGGATGCCGGTCAGGAGACCGCGCATCACCGGGTCGGGATGCCCGCCTTGGGGAAACTCGCTAAGATGGTGAGGAACAGGGGAATACGGCCCCACCAAGGTCTGACACAAGGCGGATTCCGGCATGGACATGTTCTGGCTCATCGTGATCCTGATTATCGTGATCGCGCTGTTTGCATACGTTGCGTATCTCTATATGAAGGAAGCAGGAGATAAGGGCCCGCAGCTCTGGCTTACCGGTTCGCGGAAAATCCGGGAATCGATGGCGGCCCGGACATACCTGGGCTCCACGACGCAGCGATCGTCACCCGTCCAGGATGCGGCGCCCGTCGCTGAGGAGGTCGCGTCCCTTGACCTTACCAGTTCGCCGCGACAGATCGCCCCCCGCAACCTGGCGCTGGCGCTGGATGACGAGGCGCTGCGCGACCTCCGGGAGGAGTTCCAGCACGAACTTCGGCAGGCGGTTGGCCGCTCGCGGGAGTTCGACATCCGGCTGACCCGGATTGAGACCAGTTCGGGCGAACCAGTGACCATCCCGGTCCAGGTGTCTGAGGAGATCGCTGGTCTTCGGGACCATCACCGGGTCGAGATCGAGCGCCTGCAAGTTTCGCTGGAGTCGGTCCGGGAACGCGCCGGTTCCTACGGCGAACGTCGTGGCGTGGCGCTCGCCGAACTCTACAGTTGCCTCGCGCGGATCGAATCGGCGCTGGCGGCTGTCGTCAACCCGATGCTGCTGCCTGGAGAGCCGCTGTCGATTCCGCGGGACCTTCCCGCCGAAGCACTGGTCTGGGACACCTGGGGCGATGTCGGGGAACGTGCCTACGGGCTCGGCAACATCTTTAACGAAAACCGCCTGGTGCTCGACGCGGCGACGGGCGATGCGATTGCTGAGTTCATCGCCACCCTGCGCCAGGGCCTGACCGGCTCGATCTACCCTAATGTGCGGCTCGCGAAGCCGAGCGCCGACCAGCTTGCCCAGATGCGCTCCGGTCTCGAAGCGATCGTGGCGGAATTGCCGAACGTGCGGCGCACGATCGAAGATGCCTACCGCGATGACACGGCGTAGATTATGGTTTCACCGCCTGATCGCAGGGGAGCGGCAGCGATGCTTGCTCCGCCCTCCTTGCCGGTGCCACATCATGTACGGCTGCGGACCTTGTGTCCGCCCGTCTTGCAGGGAAAGCAGAATTCGATGATACAGACTCTCACAGCCGAACCCGGCCTGAGTGATGAAGCGATCCGGAAGGGTTCCGGCAAGACCTGGACCGAGTGGGTCGAGATCCTCGATGCCTGGGGCGCAGCGGAAAAATCGCACAAGGACATCGCCCAGTATGTCTGCGACCTCGGCGTCGATGGCTGGTGGGCGCAGGGCGTGACCGTGGGGTATGAACGGATCAAGGGCCTGCGTGTCCATGGCCAGCGGCGCAACGGCCACTTCGAGGGGAGCGCGAGCAAGACGTTTGCGGTCCCCGTCGAACGCCTGTTCACGGCCTGGACCGTCGAAGCCGAACGCGATCGGTGGCTGGAACCGGGCACGCTGACCATGAGGACTGCCCAAGGCCATCGCTCGGCGCGGTTCGACGTTGCTGAGGAAGGCGGCATCCTCGCCCTGTGGTTCACGGACAAAGGGCCCGGCAAATCGTCGGTTGCACTCCAGCGTGACAAGCTGCCCTCGAAAGTGGCGGCCGACGCCTTTCGCGAAAACTGGAAGGCGCATTTGACCAATCTGGCCAGGCACCTTCGGAAAGCGACCGGCACACGCGGAGACTGATCATCGATCCGACTCTGATAGCGGTCCAGTTCACCCTGATCCAGAATCAGGGCAAGGATGTGCCGGCCGACCCTCTGTATTCGCCGGAGCGCATGTTCGGGACAGTTCCAGGTTTGCATTCCGGCTATCGTCAATTTTTCACCTATTCCCCTGTACGCACGGTGGTCACCGCATGTACAGGGGGCACGGCGCGTGACATGATGAGCGAAACGTCATAGTGTGGAGGCCACCAATGATCCAGTCCAAAATCCGCGAACAAGGCAACAGCTACGTCGTCACCATCCCTCGTGAGGCGATGGACAAATACAACCTCCACAAGGGCGACACGATCAGTTTCCTGCCCAACAAGACCGAACAGCGCTACGTTCTCCGGGATGAGGTGCAGGCGGCGTTGAACGACGTGCTTGAAAATGACCAGGAGGCTCTGGAATATCTCGGACGTTAGCACGCGGGAGCAGTGGGTACATCATGACGCTTCCAGCCGAATATCTTACGGTAGCCGATATCATCGAGGCCCACGCTCAGATCATGGAAAGCATGGGATTGACTCCTGAGCCCCTCCGTTCGCTGGACCTTCTCGAATCGGCTGCGATGAAGTCACAAGCAGCCGCGTACGATGCGAACGCCGATATCGCGGAACAGGCAGCTTTGCTCGCGATAGGCATCTCGCAGAACCAGTCATTTCTCGATGGAAACAAGCGTACGGCGTATGCTGCCATGAGGGTCTTCCTCACTATCAATCACGTTCGGATTGACGCCCCAGTGCTGGAAATCGCCAGGCAACTGGAAGCCGTCGCCGAGCGCGAGGGTGGTCTCGAAGAGGCGACGCTTCAGTTTGTGGCCTGGCTTCGCGAACGCGCCGTGCCGCGCAAATAGTCTCAGGGCTCATCACATCGCCTCCTGGATCAACTCCGCCAAGTCTGGGTAGCCCAGCGCGTTGGCCCATTCGAGAGGGCGTCCGTGCCATTGCGCATCGCGGAGCGTAAGATCGGCCCCGGTCGCGATCAGCCTCTCCACCAGATCCTGATCGTTCGCGCGAACAGCGTCGTGGAGCGGTGTGGTCGCCTCCGGACCCCACTGCCGGTTCAGCCAGCGATCGTCATTGGCGGCGTGAGTCACTTTCTCGCGGAAACCCATCGACCACAGTGGCGCGATGTCCTGGTCGGCGTGATGGTCCAGCAGCCACTGGATCACTTCCCGCTGCTCGAACCGGGCCGCGAAGCGAATGGGTGATTCGCCGTTGGGCACGCGTTCCCACTGCGCCACGGCCGGGTCCAGCCGCGCGATGTCGCCGTGCGCGGTCGCTTCGGCAGCGTCGATTGCCTCCCTTGGGGGCCGATCCCGCAAGACCGATCCTGGAAGGTACCAGGTCTGGCCGTCGCCAGCCACGGCGAAGTCGAGCTGCCGGTAAACGCGTTCGCCGCTGGGTGTGGCGTTGAGGGCGACCCGGCTGGCGCCATGATCCCGGGCGATACGGCAGATCGCGATCGTCAGCGCGGTCCCGATCCCCTTGCCCTGCCAGGCTGGATCGCCCCCCAGGTTATAGAGGCCGCCGATGGTTTCGCCGGAGTCGGAGGTCAGGTGGATGATGCCCACCCCCACCACCGGGCCGTCGCCGAACCGGCGCCGCTGGCGGGCGATGACCATCCACGTCCGACGTGGCGGCTCCGGCCCGGTCGCGATCTTGAGAATGCCGGGGACCTGGTTTGGCGAAACGTAGGGTACGTCGCGGGCAAGAGGCAGCGCGTCCCGGTCGCAGACTGTGGCGAGGGCAATGCTGACATCGGCGTCGATCCGAGGAGCTGGCAAAGGACTGTCGAGGGTACGCCACATCCAGCGCGGGCGAAAACCATCGCGACAGCCACGGGCGAGCAGGTGGAGATCAGCCACGGCATTGCTGGCCGCCGACCAGATCAGCACATCAGTGGAAATCGTCGTTCCGAGCCAATCCAGTCCGATGTCGATGGCGCGTGGTTCTGGAGGCGCGATCGCGACCCCGTGCGAACCGACCAGCACCAGGTTTCCGGCATCGGGCGGATGCGTCCAGCCGGTGGAATGGACCGCGCCCGAGACGGTGCGAATCAGCCAACCCGCTTGGTTGCCGAACATGCTGGTTACGACATCGTGGACAGTGGTTGGTGGAAAACGCTGGAGACGGGAAGCTGGGCTTTGAGGTATTGATAGCCAGCTCCTTGGGTGGAGATATACCAGACGGCGGCCACAGGGGGATGGAGCCCCGTGACCGCCTCTGGACGCCTCAGAAAGGGAAGGCTGAGGTGTACGTACTGTACCAGCGAGGGTGAAGGTGTGTCAAGGAGTCACGGAATGTCAATTGGCCATTGGTGGATAGGGCTCGTCTCCGTACCGGCATATCCAGCAGTCCAGCGTGCCTCTCGCCGCGTTTTCACTTCTGAGCTAAGAGCGACCGGAAATAGGTGACACGCAGGAACGGATCGGTGGATCCTGGAGGTGTTGTCGACCCTATGATCGCCGGAGGTTGCCGTGCCTGTCATGCCAGTATGCCTGCTTGAGCCCGTCTGGCACCAATTCGAAGCGATGCTGCCCCGCCACACGGTCGTCGCGCCGAGTCATCCGCTCGGCTGTCAACGGCGCCGGGTGTCCGATCGGGTCGTGTTCGCGCACGTCGTGGCCGCCCTGGTCCATGGCTCCGGCTATGAACGGATCGCCACGCCGGGTTGTTCCGACCCGACGATCCGCCGCCGGGTTCATGCGTGGGCCGAAGCCGGGCTGGCGGAGGCATTGCACACGCTGGTGCTCACGCACCATCCGCGCCCGTCGATCGAGATGGAGGGCGGCATCGTCT
>JALZMD010000175.1 GCA_030858375.1 Chloroflexota bacterium | reverse complement strand
CCGGCGTTGCCCCGGTTGGATCCTCGAGCACGCCAAGCTGCCGCCGCAGGCCAAGCCCGTCGGCCTCACTCCAGCTTTCTACGACCTTCCCGCAGGAAATCCGGTAGATGTTGATCCCGCCCCAGGTTGCCTCCATCCCGGTCGGCTCGATTGCGAAGAATGGACCGGTCTGGGTGCCGTTCAGGGTCCAGCGGATCACCACCAGATCGTGCTCGGCCACGACCTGGTCGAAGGTCATGACCATGTCCGGGAACGCCGCGAAGAGGCTTCCGTGCTGGCCTTCAGCGCCGCCGTGCCGGTGGTGTCGGCGCCCTGGCCCCAGTGATGGACCACATCTGGATCCGCGAATTGGTCGAACAGGCTCACGTCCTTCGAGTTCCAAACGTCGAGGTACTGTTCCGCGACCGCGATGTTCTCCTCCGCCGTTCCGTTCTGGCATTCTCCGATCAGGTTGGCCGGGGATGCTTCGGGCGCGGTAGGGGTGTCACGCGCCCACTGGCGCTGGTAGCAGTCCCAGCTGCTTGTAGAGGCCGAGGCCATCGCCCTCGTTCCAGGTTTCGGCGATGAGGCCACACGCGAGGCGGTGACTGTGGATGCCAGTAACTTCAACCCTGATCCCGGTTGTCGCCTGCCCGGCGTAGTCCCCGTCATTGGTGCCGTTCATGACGTGACGGATGCCGACGAGATCGCCGTCGATGATGATGTCCTCGATCGTGTAGACCGCATCCGGGAACCCGGTGCGGGTAATCTGGACGCGTTCCTTGTGCACTTCGCGATCCTGGTCCGGTTCCAGGGCGCCTCGATGGATGTAGTCCGGCGCCAGCAGGGCATCGAGCGCGTCGAGGTCACCCGTGTTGAAGGTATCGAGATACTCGTGGGGAATGGTTTCGGCCGCGGCCCCGGTCGGTGCGGC
This sequence comes from Chloroflexota bacterium, assembly GCA_030858375.1. Classification (GTDB taxonomy): domain Bacteria; phylum Chloroflexota; class Chloroflexia; order Thermomicrobiales; family UBA6265; genus JACCYX01. Next base: position 1,370 of record JALZMD010000175.1, on the reverse strand, counting down.
GCAGCCGGAATCGGGACTCGCCAACGGGGTTGCGTCCTGGGTGGCGGCCAGGGGCGCGCAGAGGATTGTGACAAGCAACATGGCAATAACGGCCAACAATCGACGCATCGTGGCAGATCCTATCCGGTTGGGTCATTCAGTCTGCTACCGAAACCTGGTCCCGTCATCCATCCTGGGCAACATTGCCCTCATTGCAAGATACGGCCTGGACCAACCTCTTCCTCGTCATCTCGGTTGGTTGACCGCGGTCACACAGCATGGAGGCCCCGGTTCACCCCACAACACGTGCCAACCAACCGCCTGTGCCGTACCAACGAGCGTTTCAGGATCGACTCCAGCGCGGGAGACGCGCTGTTGGAAACGTCCCTGTGAACGAAATGGCGTGGTTATCGATGGTCAATGGAGCCTTGGGATCTGGTCCGGGAACCGCACCTGCGCGAAAGTCTTCCAGCCATCAAGCTCGCCAGCGTCGTCAAGCCAGGTGAGGACGAATTCACGCCCTTCCCGTCTCGCCATGCCGATATTCCCCACCTGGCTAACGGAAAAGCTCTGGACTGAGGAGATCGTGCAGGTGCTCATTCGCCTTGGCACGGAACGTGAGCCGATGTCATCAGCAATAGAAATGCCGTTCCATTTATGTACAATCACGGTCGGTTCAAGCAGTTACCTCAGCCTGCGGTGAGATCTGTCAAGATTCGACCGGGATCTGTAAGTGCCAGAAACCAGGAACTGAGAAAGATATGGCACGACGAATCTGCATCAAGGGAACGTCCGGCGCTGGCAAGTCGACCTTTGGCGCCGAGCTTGCGGAGCGGCTGGGCGTGCCCCACATCGAGCTTGACGCGCTCCATTGGGGACCGAACTGGAGCCTGCCCGAAGATGAAGTCTTCCGCGCCCGCGTGCGCGAAGCGATGGCGGCTGCGCGGGAGGGGTGGATCATCGATGGCAACTACGACAGCAAACTTGGCGGCACGGTGATCGACGCCGCGGACACGATCGTCTGGCTCGACCTGCCACTGCGCATTACCCTTCCCCGGCTTTGGCGGCGCACGATGTACCGGCTCCGAAACAACGTCAAACTCTATGGCGGCAACCACGAAACCTGGCGCGACCACTTCGCCAGCCGCGAATCGCTCTTCATCTGGGCCGTTCGCTCCCGCCGCAAGCAGCGCCGCCTGTGGCCGGCGCGCTTCGGCAGTGACCCGCGCCTGGTCCGCCTGCGGTCGGATGCTGAGGCCCGCCGCTGGCTGGCAGCCCAACATGAGCACGGTAGGTAGGGACGTTGACCGCAACTGCACATATCGGGGTGGACCAGGATCGCGCGCATTCGTGGCGTCACTCGTTACACTTATGCCAAACAGTTATCACGG
>JALZMD010000157.1 GCA_030858375.1 Chloroflexota bacterium | reverse complement strand
CGCCAGGTTTCCGCGAACAGCCCGTTGGCCGGGCAGGGCCAGTGAATCAGGTAGAGATCGAGCACATCGATCCTCAGGTTCGCCATCGACCCCTCGAACTCCCGAAGCGTCGAATCGTACCCCTGGTGCCCGTTCCAGAGCTTGGTGGTGATGAACAACTCATCGCGCGGCACGGCGGCTTCCGCTATCGCGTTGCCCACGCCGACCTCGTTGCCATAGATACGGGCCGTGTCGATGCCGCGGTAACCGGCCTCGATGGCCGAGCCGATCACGCCTTCGACCGTGCCATCCGGGATCTGCCAGACGCCCAAGCCAAGTTGCGGTATCGTGACGGCATTGTTCAGGGTGACCGTAGGTGCGTTTGCCAAGCTGAGGTACCTTTCGGGAACGTGCATGGGACGGATTTCGTCACCAATAGTGGCGACCAACGCGACACATGGTACGCGGTTCGCCGCCTGGGAGAACATCCACCCTCTCCGAATCGGCCGTTTGCCCGGATCCGGCAATGCCCACCTCACCGGGACTGACTGGCCCAAACCCAGTTACCCGAAAGGAGCACCCCTTGACGCTCTGGCTCTGCGCAACGTGTGGCATCGAACACGCGGATACCACCGAACCGCCTGCTCGCTGCGATATCTGCTCCGACGAGCGGCAGCACCTCCCACCAGGCGGCCAGCGCTGGACCACGCTCGCAGAGCTGGCCCAGGACCGCGTGGTATCGGTCGAAGAGCTCGAACCCGACCTCTACGGCATCACGGTCGCCCCGAAGGTCGGCATCGGCCACCGTCCACTGCTGTTCCGGACGCCGGCCGGGAACGTGCTGTGGGATGCGCCGGGCTTCTACGACGATGCGCTGGTCGAGAAGATCCGGGACCTCGGCGGCCTGGCCGCGATCGCCTCGAGCCACCCCCACCTCACCGGCGTCTCGGTCTCGCTCAGCCACGAATTCGGCGGCATCCCGGTGCTGTACAACGAGGACGACCGGCGCTGGGTCCGGCGTCCGGACGACGTGATCGACTTCTGGCGCGATACCCGGGAGGTCCTGCCGGGTCTGACCCTCGTCCAGTGTGGCGGGCACTTCGCGGGCAGCGCCGTGCTCCACTGGCGGGAGGGCGCTGGCGGGCGCGGAGTCGCCATGAGCGGTGACACCTTCCTCGTCGGGGCCGACCGGGCCACGGTCACATTCATGCGCAGTTACCCGAACAGCATTCCGCTCCCCGAGCGCTCGGTCCGCAAGATCATCAACGCGATCGAGCCATGGCCGTTCGACCGGCTCTACAGCGGCTTCCACCCTGACCTGATCGAAACGGATGCTCACGCCGCGGTGAGCCGCTCCGCCGAACGCTACATCGGCTGGATCCGCGACGAGCTCCGCGACCCCGACGAACGTACCTGACCGCCCGTCCATGGTCAGAAGGAAAACGCGGGGTTGTGGTTCCTCCTCTCCCGCATCCGTGGCCTGGACGGCGTGCGGCCAGCTTGACTCCCGAATTGACCAGCGTAGTATGGATAGCGGGATCCGGGTCTCGATCTTCTGTCGAATGTCGCGCTTGTTGGTCCGGCCATGGACGAGTGCATACACCATCGTGCGAGGGAACAAAACGTGTCCGGCGCGCCGGACACCTGGCCGCTGTCTGCCCACGACGCCGCCCGCATCGCCGGCGTCAGCGAGCGCACAATCCGCCGCGCCATCGCCCGCGGCGGCCTTCCAGCGACCAAGCACGCGGGCGTCTACCGAATCGATCGGGAAGACCTGGTCCGATACCGCTCCCGGGGGGTTGACCACGACATCCCGGCGCCGCGCCCGGTCCTGTCGGCACTTCCCAGCCTGCCTGCCTCCCTCATCGGGCGCGCGGAGGAGTGCGCCGCGGCCCGGGGCCTGGTGCTGCGCAATGGCGTGAGGCTCGTGACCCTGACCGGCCCTGGCGGCGTCGGCAAGACCAGCCTCGCGCTCCAGATCGCCACGGAGATCGCCGGCATCTTCCACGATGGGGCGTTCTTCGTCGATCTCTCCGCCGTGCGGGACGCCCGGCTCGTCCTGCCCGGCATTGCCCAGGCGATCGGGGTCCGCCATACCGGCCAGCGAGCACTCGAGGAGACGATCGTCACCTTTCTGGGCGCGCGCGAGCTCCTGCTTGTCCTGGACAATTGCGAGCAGGTGATCGAGGCCGCGCCCCAGATCGCGGCGTTGATCGCCGCCTGTCCCGCTCTCCACATCCTGGCCACCAGCCGCATTCCACTCCGCCTGCGGAGCGAATACCGGCTCGTCGTCGAGCCGTTGCCGGTGCCCACCTCCGCGCTGCAACCAGCCGATGTCCTCGCCCAATCCGACGCGATTCGGCTCTTCCTCGAACGCGCCCGGGCCGTGTACCCGGCGCTCGCCACGACCGACCGCGACCTGCAGACCATCGCCAGCATCTGCCAGCGACTGGATGGCCTGCCCCTCGCCATCGAGCTTGCCGCCGCCTGGTCGGACCTGCTCACGCCGCAGGAATTGCTCGCACAGCTGTCCGATCGCATGCGCCGCCCCGGCGGCGGACCGCGCGACCTGCCCGACCGGCAACGCACGGTGTGGGAAACCATCGCCTGGAGCTACGACCTGCTTGCCACGGTAGAACAGGACCTTTTCCGGCGCCTGGCCGTCTTCGTCGACCGGTTCGATCTCGACGCCGCGATCGCCATTGCTGGCCTCTCCAGTGGCACGGCGCTGGAACAACTCGGGGGACTCGTCGAGCAGAGCCTGCTTCGCCGTGTGGAGCGATCTGGCGAGGGCGCTCGCTTCGCGATGCTGGAAACAGTTCGCGAGTTCGCCTGGCAACGCGCGGAGAAGCACGACGAGACCACTGACCTGCGGGGCAAGCACGCGGAGTACTTCCTCGAGCTCGCCGAGCGCATCGAGCTGGTGCTCTATGGAGCGGAAATGCGGCTGTGGCTGGATCGCCTGGAAGCCGAGCATCCGAACTGCCTCGCCGCGCTCGGTTACTTCGTCGAGATCGGCGATGGGACACGGGAACTGCGCCTGGCCGGAATGCTCTCCGAATACTGGTTCTATCGCGGCCAGATCGCGGAAGGCATCGCCGCGTTGCACGGTGCGTTGGCGCGAGGCGAACATGCTCCACCCGGGCCACGGGCGCGGGTGATGTCCGAACTCGGCTTTCTCTTCTGGGCCACCGGCGCCCCCGAGCAGGCACTCCCCCTCCTCGCTTCAAGCATGCCACTCGTCCGCCAGACAGGGGACACCTATCGCCTGGCCCAGATTCAGTTCATGTGGGCCGATGTGCTGCGCAACAAGGAAGATCGGGAGCGCGAAGCGATTGCCCTGCTGGAGGAGGTGGTCGAGCTGATCGGCGTTCGCCAACCACCCCGGGAGCTATACCCAACCGCGCTCGCCAACCTGGGCGACCTGTGGCTCCAGCAGGGCGAACGAGCGCGCGGCGTCTCGCTGCTGGATCAGGCGCTCGCGCTCTTCCTGGACTCGGCGAATCAGTTTGGCATTGGGCAGGTGCACCTGCGGCTTGGCCGGCTCGCGCGCCATGACGGCGTGACCAGGCGGGCGGCGGCACACTACGAAGCGTCACTCCGGGCCTATCGTCTTTCCGGGATTGTGACACACACCGGCCTGCCCCTTGCCGAGCTTGGGAGACTCGTCGCGGCCACCGGGCATCCCGAAGTGGCGGCAAGGATCGCCGGTATGGTCCAGGCCATCTCCGATCGTACCGGTGCGGCGTTCGACGCCGATTGGAAAACTGGGCACGCGCACGGCGAGTGGAACGTTCCCGGCCACGATCTTCCGGCCGCGTTCGAAGCGGGGCGATCCCTGCAGTTCGACGAGGCGCTCACGGAGGCCATCGCGATTGCCACGCGCCTGGCCGCGGGAGGGTCCGCGCCGGGCGGCGGTACGCGCCATCGGCCACCCCGCCCGCCCGCCCGCCCTCTCAGTGCCCGCGAGCGGCACGTTCTCGAGCTCCTGGCCCAGCGTTACACGGCGCCCGAGATCGCCGACCAGCTCTACCTCTCCGTGCGGACGGTCGAACGCCACGTGTCCAATCTCTACAACAAGCTGGGGGTCAACTCGCGGCGCGCCGCCGTGGCCGCCGCGACCCACCACGGTCTGGTGTAGGTCCGTTTCACCCGCGCGTCAACGCCTCGAATGCGTACAAGGTACGGATGTGGCCCCGGGTCCCATCCCGCACCCTCCTTGTGTGCGGCCAAGCCGCGCCGCGCCGGAAGGCCGGGGCGTTGATTTCGAGCAGGGAGATTTCACTATGCGTCCCATACGAATCGCATCGCTTGTGGCCGCCTTGATCCTTGGGAGCGTCACGTTTCCGGCGGCCGCCCAGAACGCCAGCCCGGTTACCGAGGGTGCCGTCACGACGGTCGCCAGTGGCCTGACCAACCCGCGCGGCTTTACCTGGGGCAGCGATGGCACCGTCTACCTCGCCCTGGCGGGCACGGGCGGGGAAACGCCCGCCACGATCGACGGCGCGGAGATCGGCGTCTACGGCGGTCCAACCTCATCGGTCGTCACCGTCGCCGATGGCTGCGCCACGCCGCTGGTCGAGGGCATTCCTTCCGGTGACTGGCGCGACGCGGGCTGGATTTGGGGCGCGCACGATGTCGCCTTCCTCGATAATGACCTCTACATCCTCTCCGCGGGCGGCGGCATCGACTTCGGCAATCCCGACCAGCCGACAGGCCTGCTCCGGCTCGAGACGGACGGCTCGACAAGCGTGGTCGCCGACATCTCGGCCTGGTCAATCGAGAATCCACCGGCGTTCATTCCGCCGGACTACAATCCCAGTGGCTCGCTCTTCGACATGGAAGCCGGAACGGACCGCCTCTGGATCTCCGAGGCCGTGGGCGGCCGCATCATCACCGTGACCCCGGACGGCACCGTCACCCTCGTCGCCGATATTTCGGAGGGCCACCCGGTTCCAACTGGCATGGCGCTAGCTCCCGACGGCGGCGTCTATGTTGGGTTCCTGACCCCCATTCCCTTCACCGATGCCTCATCGAAGGTCATCCACGTGGCCCCGGACGGCACCGTCACCGACCACTGGACCGGCCTGACCGCCGTCAA
>JALZMD010000085.1 GCA_030858375.1 Chloroflexota bacterium | reverse complement strand
TGGGCAAGCTATTCGGAGACAGGACGATCGGCCCGAAGATCGTGGTGAGGGGTCAGGCGACCAGGGCCGGATTGAGCCATCAGGCGGAACCTGGCACGATGCATCCGTCCCGTTTGCGCACGAACATAGCGCCGGGCGTGTTGCCCGGCGCTGTGCTGATCGTCTTCCTGGAGCGTCCTGTTCCGCGCGGGTTAGTTCGCGGCGACCTCCCGCCCAATGTAAACATCGACATCGAGTTCGTTGTCGTCATCGTCATCGTCGAGCAGGGCGATTCCGGCGAACCCGGAGTCGTTCTGCTCGCGGAGGCCAACCGCCAGGTCGGTATCGTCATCGGCCGACATGAAGCCGCCGATCGATCCGCAGGCGATGATCGTGTCGGACCCTTCGCTCTCGAAGACCGCGATCACATGTGACTCGGCCAACAGTGTTGCCAGGTCGGTACCGACGTTGGAATCCTCGAAGCCTTCGACGACCGAAACGTCTTCAGGGCCAACGAACTCGCCACCGCTGGCCTGGAAGGCTCGGATGCCAGGACGGGAGCCGTCGTCGTCTGCATCGTCGCCGTCATCGGCATCATCGTCACTGGTTCCGTCGTCGGCGTTGTCATCGCCACCGAGGCCATCGTCGGCATTGTCGTCCCCATCGAGCCCGTCATCAGCGTTGTCATCGCCTCCAAGCCCGTCGTCGGCATCATCGTCACCGGCGCCCGGGGTCGATGTCGTCCCGGCATCCGCTCCGCCACCCTGATCGTCGGCGTTGTCATCGAACAAGACGACCAGACCGTTGAGCTCGGCAACGGTCTCACCTGGGGCATCGCACGAGCCAAGGTGGATACTGGCCGGCCGCGCAGTATTGGACGACGTGTCCTGCGCCACGGTGGCCGCGACACTCACGGCGAGCGCGCCAGCCAGGCTTGCGACCATGACACGCGATAACCGTTTCCATGCATTCGATCGTCGGTACAGCAACCTGCATTCTCCATGTATTGATTCGGAGCGTGTGTTCAACTGCCCCGCTTCACCACCCCGCCGATCTTCTCGACGGTCACCGGTCCGGAGGTGACACGTTTCACCTGCCATATGAGTAGAGGATAGGCAGCCACGATTAAATACAGGTTGGACCAGGATGAGCATGTTCTCATATATCAGCATGGCCGCAACCAGGCCAGACACGCTGCCGAAGCGGGACATTGACAATTGGACAACCGTTTACATGGCGTGACCTCACCGCTAGACTAGTCACTATGCAGTTGCATATCGCGTGGACGAACAGTCTTTACACGCCGGCGATGGTCAGGTGTTCGCGTATCACGCAGCGGGGGAGAGGCAGATGAGGCAAGAGCGCGGTTCAGCAGCAACCATACCGGCTCCGGTTGCAGAGGCGATGCCCGGGAAACCGGCGTCCGGCCCCGCGCCCGTGCCTTCCTCTCCTGCGCTGGCCCGCTTCTACATGACGAGCGATCTTCGCGCCGCTACCGGCCTGACCCGCACCCACCTCGATTTCTACCTCAGGGAAAACGTGATCGTGCCGACGGCCCGAACCGAGAGCGGCTACCTGCTCTTCGATGATGACGAACTTGCGGTGCTGCGGCAGGTGATTACCTGGCGCCAGAACGGGGTGGGGGTGCGCGAAGTCAGGATGCGCCTGGGCCGGGCGTCCATCGTGGACATCGATGGGGGTGGGCGATGAGCGGCATGCCGAGCGGACAGCGCGATGCTGAAACACGCGATGTCGCCTCGCACCCTCGCGATGCACGAATCGAGCATGTCGCTTGACCGCCTATGCAGTGACGATGCGTGACTCATCTCCAGTTCGGACACTGTCGCTGTATGGAGCGGTCGGGTTACTCGACGATCCATTCCCACGCGATCCCCAAGCGGGTTCCTACGTGCCGCTGACGCGACAGACGACCGTGCTCGCCGGGGTCCGGGACTGGCTCGGATCCACAGGGGACGGCGCACCGGGCCTGGCGGTGGTCGCGGGCGAGGCTGGCTCTGGCAAGACCCGACTGCTCGAACAACTCGTGCTCGCGATCGCCGATGACGACCGCCTGATCGGCGTCGTGCCGGATGACGGCGCGCGCCGGACCGATGCGCATCTTTTGCGTTCGGCGATCGTTTCTTTGGGGGGATCCCCCGCTGGCCGAACCGGGCTCGAACTGACGAACGAGTTACGGGATATCCTTGACGCCCATCGTGAGGATTCCCTGCCGCCCGTGCTCCTGATCGACAACGCCGCGCTGACCGGATCGCAGCTCGAAATCCTGCGGGGCGTATTGACCGCGCCAGGTGCGACCCCGGAGCCGACCCGGGTCCACATCGTGCTCTTCGGCCCACCGGCCCTGCCGGACCGGATCGCCCGCCGTCGAGCGCTGGTGGAACGGACCCGGTTCATCGCCACAATCCCGCCGCTCGATGTCGACGCGGCCCGGATGCTGCTGGGCGGCCGGATCGACGCGGTGCGCGATCGCGGCACCTCCGAAGCGAATACCACCGGTCCGTTCATCCGAGATCAGGCCCTGACGATCATGCTGGACGCTTCCAACGGGAGTCCGGGGGGCTTGCTGGCACTGGCGCACCTGGCGGTGCGGGAGGCGATTGCGACTGGGCAGCGGCACGTCGATGCCCTGACGGCTGAGGCGGTCACGCAGGTCGTGCCGGCGCAGGGCGAGGAGTCTCAGAGGGCACTTGCGTCAGTGGATCCCGTGATCCAGACCAGGCTTTCCCTGCCCGGTGTGGACGATGCCGACGCGCCAGTGTCCGCGTCACGTCGTCGAGGGCGACAACGATGACGGGGTTGGCGATACCGGACATTTGCCCGTCCGGACAGGGGGTCAGGCGGACGGCCGGCAACGTATGCTGTGGATGGGCGTTTCGGACAGGCACGAAGGGGACGGTTACTGGGCCGATCCACCGTGGGCGGCCCAACGGGCTGGGGACCGGAATCGGGCGGGGGTCAAAGCTGCGGATTGCGGCAGTTTCGACCGGCGCCGGAGACGGAACCGGGGGCATAGGTGAACGCCAATTCGCCGATGCCCCGAATGAATCGACCGATAATGCGGGAGGGAAACATCGCGCGGAATCGTGCGCGTGACACGATGACCAGTCAAAGCTTCGCCAGCCACGATGATCGTGTTAACGAAAAAGACCGGTGCGCCAACACCAGTCCTCTTCAAAGATCATTGGTTATGTGGGCTTTCGGAGATCGATCGGACCGTCGCCAAACCGCCTGATCGTTTCCGTCGAAGCATGTTGCATCTGTATCCCGGTTAAGGGAGGGTTCTGTGTACCCGAGCAACACCCCGATTGTAGCCATGCCCGGTGGGGCATGTCAAGACTCCGTGTGCCCGTCTGGCACATCCACCCATCCGATCCGGGACCGCTAACCCGGTGCCGGAACGATCGACCAACCGCGATGAGCGGGCCATCACCACGGACCAGCTGGAGCCAGGGCTTCCGGCACGGGAGAACGCATCTCCCGTGACCGAGACGGGTTCCGGGCGCTCCGTGGTGCCGTCCGGTTCACCGCGCAAGCGAACACCAGCCAGGAAGCAGCCGCCAGCCGGTGACGACGTTACCGGCGTGGTCGGGGATGCCTCGGCGGCGGGCAGCCGCTCCGGCGAGGACACCCGGAAGCGTGGCTGGTTCTGGCACTGGAACAATATTGTCACACAGTACGCGCCGATGATCGGGCTCAAGGGCGTCGGCCTGATCAATTCCTACACGGTCTGGACCGACCGCCGCGAATCCTCGCCGCACCGGGGCTACGCCTTTCCCTCGCAGCAGAGCGAGGCGGATTTCTATGGCGAGGACCGGGCCGAGTTGATCACCATCAACAAGCTCCTGGTTGCGCTCGATCTGATCGAGATCCGCAAGGAGATGGTGCTCAGGGTCGACGAGAAGGGCCGGCGCTGGAAGGTGCCGCACAACTTCTACCGGGTCAAGGATCACGGCGATGGCTTCACCCTGACCTCGGGCGACGTGCTGAAGGTGGCCCAACTGGCCGAGAAGGACCGGGCCGTCTACCGCTACGTGCGCCGGATGTTCTCGCCGAAGTTCTCGCCGATCGACAGCCAGAACGTGTGGCACGGGATCCTCGAGGAAGTGCGGGGGACCGAAGTCTGGCAGGCGCTGGCGGCCCGGACCGCGAAGGACGAATCGAAAGCATCGGCCCGCAGCAAGGCCGGGCACGCCTCACGCCGCACCAGCGCCGCAAGCGATCTTTTTTCTTTGCCAGAAGGCGTTGACAGTGGGGAATCCGAGGTGACAGCAAACGACAGCAATTACGACAGCAATGCTGTCGTAATTGCTGTCGTTCATCCACACCCGCCAACCTCTGTTGCAAAGACCAACACTGGTTCGACGACCACTGATGAATGGGCCAACACTGGTTTAGAGGAGAATCGCGAATCCTCTGTTGACGGGACCAACAGAGGCGGGGCAACCAGTGTTCAGCCGAGCAACAGTATGTATTACCAATCTTTAACAACCACAACGACCCAGGAAACCCCGGCTTTCTCCATTCCTGACGACCCAGGATCAAGCGGCGGTCCAGGCAATGTTCCGGATCAGTCACGCTCCGAATCACATGTGACAAAGCTGTTCGAGGAAGCGAACGACCGGGTTTCGACACCAGCCGAGCGGCGCCTGCTCCGGCAGCTCGTCGAAACATTCGAACCCGCGGCGAGCCAGGCCGGGCAATCGGGCTGGGACTGGCTGGGCTTCGCGATCGATGACGCGGTCGCCGCCGGCAGTACCTTCGTGGCGCCGCGACGGCTACGCGAGATCCTGAACCGTTGGCAGCGGGAGGGTGTGCCGGCTGAGTACGCCACCAGCGCACCGGGCGGTTCCTGTGAGACACATGAGATACCCCGACCTGTGACAAGGGCGCAGGCATCCAGTCACAGCGATTCAGGCGGTGACTGGCTAGCACAAGACCGGCCAGTACGACATCAGGAGCGTCCAGTTAGGAACGCGGATGCCCCTCCTGCGGACGAAGAGCCGTTCGTGGTGCCGGTCTTCACGGTCGAAGGTTGCGGGATGACGAACCGCCAGGTGTGGTCGGCGGTGTTGAGCGACCTCCAGTTCTCGGGCGCGATCGGGCGGGCCGAGGTGTCGACCTGGCTGCGGGATGCGGCGGTGGTGGGTATCACCGATGCGGGCGGGCTGGTGCTTGGGGTGCCGCACGAGCTGGCCCGGCGGCGGGCGACCGGGCGCTACCTGAGCCTGATTCGTCAGGCCGTCGAGCGGGTGACTGGTCTTTCGGTGACGATCGAGGTGGTGTTGTTCCGGGAGTGGGCGGCCTGATCCTCGCGGCGGGCCGGGACAAGCATCGCTTCCCTGCGGCAGCCCTGCCAACCGCGGTCCCTACGACGTGCTTGCGCGTTCGCGCTGTATGGGCGGGCACGGGACAGAGCCATACGAGCAGTAGACGCAGCAGTCACCGGGTTTCGGTTTCAGCACGGAACCACACAATGGGCAGCCGAAGAAAAAGTGGCAGGCGTCGTCGGGCATCGCCTCCAGGGATTGGTGTCCGCACCTGGGACAGGTGAGCGTCGAGACCGTGATGAACGGGCTGATGACTGGCGATGATTGCATGCTCCAGACTGTCGCGATTGGTTCTACACGAGTGATTGTCGACCGATCCAGACACGGACGCTATGGGTCCCAGGTGCGGACATCGCATGGCGCCTCTCCGGGTTGACGGAGCGCTCCGGGCCGATACCCCAACTCCGGCAAATCGCTGATCCTCGTCTCCCGGCGACCATGTATGATGAAGGTCACAGGAACAAGGGACACATCAATCCGGATTCGCATTTGTGATCGCCCGGCACATCGCCTGGGGAGCGGCATTCGGCCTTTCCACTGCTCCGCCGGGGCGGCGTTCCTGCGCCATTCCCCAGATGTGCCTGGATCGCGCCAATCGCTCACGATCCGCTCAGCGAGCCGCGCCGATCGATAGTTTGAGACAGGGGGCGACGCATGGACCGGCAGGTTCGGGTGGAGCGGTGGATGTTTGCGATCCTGATCGTCATTGGCATGCTGCAATGGCCGGCCAGTACGCTGGCCCAGGATTCCGGCACGCCGGAGACAGCGACGCCGACCACGACCGTGGCACCGACGGTCATCCCGGACGAGCCCACCATTGCCCCAACGGACGGCGCTGCCGCCACTCCGGGCGCCTCATCCAGGATCCAGGCGCTGCTCGCTGACGGCACGGTGGTCGTTACGGCGAGGAACACCTCAGACGCGCCCGTTCTCGATGCCTGCTACACCGTGTTCGTGGACGATAGTGGCCGGCAGGGAGCGTATGCGGGTCAGGGATGTGACTCCGATGATGGACGCGATGGCGTCACGACGATAGGAGGGATCCAGCCCGGCGCCTATCTCCTCGTGGGAAGTTATGTGCCCGAGGGGTTCATCGTTGGGCGTGAGCAACAGATCGCGGTCACCTTGGGGCAGACGACGGCAATCACCTTCCAGTTTGCCAACGGTGGCCGAACCGTCCGGATTGCCAAGGTCGATGATGGGAACAATTCCCTGCCGGGGGCCGGCTTCAATCTCCACGAGGATCTGGGCGATGGGGAGGCTGGTGATTTCGTCGCCGGAAACTGCAGCAACCCGGATGCAACCGACGGTTTCGTCTTTATTGCCGGCGTGGTTCCCGGCGTCTATGTGCTTGTGGAGACACAGGCGCCGGCCGGATTCCTCGCCGGGCCAAACCAGGCGTTTACGCTTGCGGCCGGATTTGGCACCTTCTCCCTCACCGTCAGGAACGCACCAATCGACTCGCCGGGCAACCTGATCAACAAGAAAACCGACGAGCATAACGAGCCGCTGGGTGGAGCCTGCTTCAACGTCTTCCGCGATGCGGGTGGGGGAACCTCCGGCCAGTTCGTCGCCGGCCAGTGCGACTTCGCCTTCGATGGCCAGAACGATGGAACCACCGTCATCACCGGACTGAACCCAGGAAACTACATCCTCGTCGAAACCCTCGCCCCGGATGGCTATCTTGCTGGCGGAAGCAGGGCATTCACCATCATGGCCAATGCCGCGACCAACCTGACTGTTCAGAAGCTCCCGGGCGGCGCCACGCTCACGATCGGGAAGGTGGATGGCAGCGGCCAACCGCTTCCAGACAGTTGCTTCGGCGTGTCACGGCGTGTCACTGGCGGTGAGGAGTTCTCGTGGTTGACGAGTGTGACGACAACGGCTGGAGCCCGAACGACGGCGCGCTGGTCATCACCGGATTGGCGCCAGGCAAGTATATCCTCTTCGAGAGCGAGACTCCGGACGGCTACGTCACCGCCGCGGACGTACCCTTCACCGTCAATGTCGCGGCCGACAATCTCTCGATCACCGTCACCAATGTCGCCATCGACTCGCCCGGCAACCTGATCATCACGAAAGTGAATGCCACCGGGACGCTATTCGTCGACGCCTGCTTCGTGGCGTTCGTCGATACCGGCGGGCAGGCCGGGGAGTACGCCAACGGAACCTGCGACTGGTACGACGGCGCCTGGGACGGATCGATGGTGATTCCCAGCCTGGCGCCTGGCACCTACGTGGTCCGTGAGACACTCGCCCCCGACGGGTACCGGTTCGGTGGGGAGTGGTTGGTCACTATTCCGGCGACGAGTTCCGGGGCCACCCTGCTCAGGGTTGAAAACGTGTTTGGCGGCACCACCGTCACCTTCAATACGCTCGGTGAGAACGGCGCCCCGCTCGGCGATGTCTGTTTCGATGCCCATCTCGACGACGGCAGTGGGCTGGCAACGGATGGCTCCTACGTCACGTCGGGCTGCACCGACCCGGACGTCACCTTGACCGGCTTCCCGGCGGGCAGGTACATCCTGATCGTGAACGAATGGCCAGCTGGCTATTACGAGCCAGGGAACATGCTGTTCGTCGTCGCCGAAGGAACGAGTGACCAGGACGTGGATGTCCAGCTCGTTCCAGAAACCACCATTGACGCGCTCATCCGGCGACTCATCGAGATCCTGACTGACATCCTGGCGTCGATGTAGGCACCGGCCGCGCCCGGTTCGAGCCTTCCCGTCGCCCCAAGTGGATGGAACTGTGGGAAACGGTCAATCCGGATCGGGTCGCCAATCGATCAGCGAGCCGTCGAACGGCCACTGGCGGTGTTCGGTTGGCGGCAAGGGAGGAGCCTAGCACAGCCGTTTGCTCATGTCAGGGATCGGGGCGGGTTGGGAAAGGGTGCGCAATAATGAGGGCCGGTTGGGCAGCGGCGACCAATTGCGATTCAGCCGCTTTACGATGTACCCAAAGGGACCCTTGTGTATTCGCTGTCACTACATGAACACCAACTCCGGGTAGACGCGGAATCTTCCGCACGGGATAAATCCGGGCGGCCACACGCATCGACCAGATCCGGTCATGCACGATCCGCGGTGAAGGCGGACGAGCGATGGGCCCCACACATACGTATCGGCAGCCCTGAGGGTCCTGATCTGTGAGGCAGGTGCGTGATCTGGTGAACCGGGTCGACCCATTGCGGTTGATTGGGCCGTGGGTGGTGATCGTGCTCGCGGGATATCTCGGCGGGGTCATTGGGGTGCCGGTGGCGTGGCTGGTGGGCCCGATGATCGCGGCGGTGGCGCTCAGCCTGGCGGGCGCGCCGCCCGAGCCCTCGACGGCAAGGCTGTTCCCGGTGGTGCAGGCGATCATCGGGGCCACGCTGAGCGCCTCGTTCACGATTGATTCGCTCGCGCCGCTGGCCGAGCACTGGTTGCCGATCTCGATCGCGGTCTGGCTGGTACTGGTGATCAGCATCGTCTCCGGTATCGTGCTGACGCGGGTCGCGGCGCTCGATATTGCCACGGCCTCGCTGGGGACGGTGCCGGGCGGGGCCTCCGGCATGGTCGCGATGAGCGAGGAGCTGGGCGGCGATGCCCGGTTGGTGGCGTTCATGCAGTACGCGCGACTGGTGATCGTGATCGTCAGCATCGCCGTCCTGGCGAAGGCAATCGGCCATGAAGGTGAGCCGGTGCAGCAGGCGCTGGCCGCGGCGGACGGACCGCCGATGGTTGCGCGCTACGGGCTGGCCGTTGCCGTGGCGGCGATTGGCGGCTGGCTGGGGGTGCGGTTCAATCTGCCAGCCGGGGCACTGGTGGGGGCGATGATCGTGGGGCTGGTTCCTGGGCTGCTTGGGTTCGGTCCACTGGCCTGGCCGCCGGTCGTACTGGCCGGGGCGTACCTGCTGCTAGGCGCACGGGTGGGTTCGCGCTTCGACCGGTCAATCATGCGGAAACTGTGGACGCTGCTGCCGTTCGTGCTCGGGTTCATCGTGGGGCTGAGCCTGATCTGCGCCGGAATTGGATGGGCGCTGGCCCGGGCGACCGGGCTCGACTTGCTGACGGCCTTGTTGGCGACATCGCCCGGGGGAATCGACGCGGCGACGATCGCCGCGCTCGACACCGGTGCCGACGTGACGATGGTGGCCTCGATCCAGATGGCGCGGCTCCTGCTGATGGTGCTGGTCGGGCCGTTCATCGTCCGGCGGTTGGTTGCCCGCGGCCGCCGGGTGACGGTGGTGGCCGAGTTCGAGACTGATAAACGGGAAGGAATAACCTGACATGCGCGTAGCGGTTTTTTCCGATATACACGGCAATTCGATTGCGCTGGATGCGGTTCTGGCCGATATCGAGCGGGTGGGCGGGGTGGATGCCCACTGGTTCGTGGGCGACGCGGTGGCGCTGGGGTTCGATCCTGTTGGCACGATCCGCACGCTCGAGGGACTGCCGGGATTGACGGCGGTACGGGGTAATACTGACCGGGATACGGTGCGGGATGCGGAGGGTTCGGATGCGGACTTCGTGGCGCTTGCGGCGGGCGATCCGGTGCGGGCGAAGCGAGCGCTCGCGATGCTGCGCAACTTCGCCTGGACACGCGGGGCTGTGACGGAGGCAAAACGGCGCGATTGGCTGGCGAACCTGCCGCTGGCGGATCGCGTGAAGCTGCCGGATGGAACGCGGGTCCTGCTGGTGCATGCGGTGCCGGGCACCGACGATGGCCCTGGCATCCGGGGCGAGCAGAGCGAAGAGGAACTGAGCGGGACGCTGGCGAGTGCGGATGCAGACCTGGTGATCGTTGGCCACACGCACAAGCCGCTGGACCGGACGGCCGCCGGGGCGCGAGCCTGGAACCTGGGAAGTGTCAGCGTGCCGTTCACGGCCGAGAAGCGGGCGATGTGGACATTGCTTGAGGCGGGCGATAGGGGATACCGGCTCGAGCGCCAGTTCGCCAGGTACGATGCCCAGGAGGTGCTGGAGCAACTGGCTGCAATCGATCCGCCAGGGGCGTTCGTGCTTCGGGAGGCATTGGCGCAGGACGGCTGACCTGGCGGACCGAAAGCAGGCCGAAGATGGCGGATGTCCGGGGTCTTCGGGGCGAGCAAACAGGGTCGATCCGGGGTCGCCGTGCGGCGTCCCCATCAAGGCGAGACTTGCGTGTCACGCATCATCCGGGTTGTGCATGTACCTTACTACCTATAGAGGTGACCTGAGGAGTGATGACAGGGGGCCTGCGTTCGGCATCGTGCGATGACACGCCTGGTACTCAACCGATCGCGCAGCGGGTAGAGGCTGACGACGACGAGAGGTGGGTCCCGGGATGCGGGTGGCGATCTTCGCGGACGTGCATGGAAACTCGATGGCGCTGGACGCGGTGCTGGCGGATGTCGAGCGGTTGGGCGGGGTGGACGCGTACTGGTTCCTCGGTGACGCGGCCGACCTCGGGTTCGACCCGGTGGGAGCGGTGCAGCGAATTCGCGGGCTGCCGGGACTACGGGCGGTAACGTCGATCGGGAATCCACCAGCCATGCCCATGCGCTCGACGAGGATTTCGTGACGATGGCGAGCACGGACATTGTCGCCGCGCAGACGGCGATGACGATCCAGAACAACTGCTTCTGGACCCGGGGCGCCCTAACCGGCGCGGGGGTCTACGACTGGCTTGCGGGACTACCGATCGAGGTGCGCTTGACGCTTCCCAATGGAACGCGGGTTTTGCTGGTGCATGCATCGCCGGAAACCGACGAGGTGGGTATTCGCGACGAACGGAGCGACACGGAGGAGAGGGCGTTGCTGGCCGATATCGATGCGGATCTGGTGATCGTGGGCCATACGCACCGGCCGCTCGACCGCAGCGTCAACGGGATGCGGGTCTGGAATACGGGGAGCGTCAGCAATCCGGTGACGAGCGAGACGCGGGCGATATGGACGCTGCTCGAAGCGGATGACGCTGGCTACCGGCTGGAACGGCACTACGCCGTCTACGATGTGGCGAGGATGCTCTCACGGCTGGAGGCGATTCACCATCCGGCGGAGGCGTCTATCCGGGCGTTTTGGGCCGGGAAGTAGCGCCGATCTGGCGGCGCATTGATGTGCCGCCAGATCGATAAATCGAGGTCGGCCAGATAGCGTTACTTGCTGAACATCTTCTTGACGCGGTCCACGAGTTGCTGCAGTTGTGCCTTCATCTTTTCCATGGTGCTCTCCTAGTGTGAGGTGGTC
>JALZMD010000065.1 GCA_030858375.1 Chloroflexota bacterium | reverse complement strand
ACCGCGACGCGGACGGTTGCTCGCCGGCACCTTCGGAGGATGCACCGCTGCCCTCCTCGCCGCCACCCTCCGAAGCGCCGGAGCTCGAAGCGCTCTCCGAAGACTCCTGCGGCTGGTTGGCGACGCCAGGCTGCGCCGAGGAACCTTCGCCGGGGTCCGATGCCGCCTGTTCGTCACCGCCGCCCGACTCACTCGATGACTGCGACTGGCTGGCATCCGAAGGTTCACCCTGGGAGCCTTGGCTCGATGAAGAGGATGGGTCGCCCGATCCGGTTTGGGCTTCGTCGAGATCGCGGGCCAGGTCTTCCTGCGATTCGATCCCGCTCACGGTCTCCTCGACCTGATCGGCGAGGTCACCAAGGGCGGTTTCCGCGTCGGTTCCGCCTTCGCGCAAGGCGGACGCCGCATCGTTCGCGGCCTGGGCCAGTTCGGGATTCTCTCCTGAAATCTCCTGGGCGGCCGCTTCAAGGTCATTGGCCAGCGCGTCACGGCTCTGCTGCGGCATAGCGCCCGCCGATTGCGACGCAGAACGCAAGGATTCGGCTGCCGCCGCGTAGTCACCAGTGGCGATCGATTCGGCCGCAGGCTGGGTAATTGGGTGGTCGCGGAGGGCATCGCCGATCCGCGCAAGATCATCACGCGCCGATTGCGACTGGCGGCCACGCTCCTGGATCTCGGCAATCGTGGCGCGTTCCGCCACCGGTTGATCGGTCACGGGAGGTGGCGGCGGATCCGGGTCTCGTGCTGCGAGCCGTTCACTGGCCGGAACGAACTGGGGAACTGGCGACTCGGCCACCCCGGCGATTGCCTGACGCGGAACGTAAGCCAGCAGCAACGTCACCATGGCGCCGGTCACGATCAGGCACATGGCGGCCTCCCGGATCGGCAGGAAAGACGATCGGGGAACCTCGGTCACAATCTCGTCGAAGGTGTTGGCCGCATCGGCAAGCTGAAGCCGGGAAACGTGGCCGGAATCGACCGGCCGGTCGAACGCGGTAACGATGCGCTCCCGCAAGCCGAAGGTGCGGTCGAACATCCTTGCCACCATCAGGCGGTCGGGCCGTATCAGCCAGCCGTGGATTCCGCCAAGTGCCACGCCCATCGTCACGTTGGCGATGACGGCCCACCAGCCGGGCAACCCTCCGAACCCAGCGACCGCCATGGCGATCCAGACCGTCATCACGAGCAGGCCCAGCGTCAGTCCCCGCAGGATCGATCCGGCGACCCAGGCGATTCCGAACCTGCGGGTGATCCGGTCGATGCGTGCGGTCAGGTACGTCCCCGCCGGTTCAGCCGGTAATGTACTGGTCCGGACAGAGGGCCGGGTCGGCAGGCCTGGAGTCGGCGCATCGCTCCCGAACCAGAAGGGAAGCCAGAGCATGTGCCAAAGGAAGAGCTGGGGATCCCGCCGAAACGCATTCCGGGTCCGGTCCCAGTACAAGTGGCTCTGGCGCACGAAGTCGTCCACGCTCCAGCCTGGGCGATTGCTGGTTAACCTATGGCGAAGGGTCGATTGGGCCAATTAGTCGCCTCCCGCGGCGGCACGCCGCAATCGGGATGGCGCACGGCCGGATTGCCATGTGAGGCGTCCCGGAGCCCGCTGCCAGAGCCAGGCGGCGAGCCAGGCGCCAAGCACGATCACCAGCGCCGAGAGCACGAAAACCAGCCGCTGGATCCGGTCATCGATACCAGTGACGACCTGATCCGCCGACGCGACGCCTTCAGTGTTACCAAGAAACGCGTAGGTATCCCCGGCGGCGAGGGCATCGCCTCGGGCCGCCGCCATCGAGAGCCAGCCGGCCGACTCACCGCGGGCCCGGTCCAGTCGGTCGTCCGCGGCAAGTCCATTCGAAGCCCGCTCCGCGTAGCGCTCCATGATCGTGGTGGGACGGTGCTCTTCCGGCAACACTGCATAGAGGCCGTCCGCCTCCGAAACCAGATCCAGAGCCTCGGCGTAGGCGTGGGTTTCGAGGGCCGCCTGGGCGTTTTCCATCAACTGGTCGGCCTGCAAGCCGACGGCGCACTGGGCGAGCAGCGCCTCGACCTGGCTCAAGCCAATCTGATCCTCGAGATCGACGAACAGGCGCTGGGACCGCTCGGCTTCGGCGGCGGCGGCCTCGTAGGCGCCGCGTGAAAACAGGATTTCCGCCCGGCTCAGGTCGAATGCCGAAACGGTGTTGTCGCGCCATCCAGATGCGAACCAGCGCGGCATGAACTGCGCCCAGGCACCCGCCAGGTCGGATTCGCCCTGGCCGAACGTGGCCGCGAGATTCGCCTGCCAGTCCGCCGTCGTTGCAAACCCGGTCACGAAGTCGCGCAGGCCGGCGACGCCGTAGCGGTCGGTCAGGAACGCGACCAGCGCGTAGGCGTTGGCGGTCTGGACTTCCGGAGAAAGCTCGGGCGCATTGCCGGCTACGACCTGGCCCCAGTCCGGCAAGGTGCCCGCCTGATCCAAGCCCTGCACCAGCGATCCCAAGCGGGCCTGCCGCGCCACCACTGGCGTCTCGACATAACGCGCGACACCATCAATTAACCCAAGCGGCATTTCACCACCAGCCGCCGCCTGGATGAATCCTCGGCTGACGGCGTTGCGGAGGACGTTCCCGGCTTCGATCGGTGTCAGCGCCAGGAACGGCTCGATTGCGATCACGGCGACCGATCCATCGGGTGAGACGAACGCGAAGTCGGTGATCCACCGCATCTCGTTCATCGCCGATGGATCGGCCTCGTTCACGAACGCGAGGAATTGGGGGGTGGCGGGCTCCGCGCCAAAGAGGGCGGCCAACTGGGGCCAGGCTTCAGTGATCGCCCCGCCATAGGTATCGGCCATGGTTTGCGCGTCAACGGCCGCACCGGGTTCGACCGTGATGGTGACCCGGCCGACATCGGCAACGCTCGGCTCCGCCGTGTTTTGGGCAGACGCGGCAAATGGCCCGGCAGCGAGCAAGACGATCGCGCTCGCGATCGCAAGGAAAGGCAGGTGGTGTCGGCGGGAAGGGAAATCGGTCGCGAGCATGCACCCTCCGACGGCGGAACGATCACGCCCGGATCGTGGTTCGTGGGATCGTCCGTCGAGATACCCCAGTATACTCCAATGGCCAATTGTCTCCGTCCCTAGCCGAGGTCCAGGCAACTGCGGTATTGTCTCTTCGATTCGTACGGCGGATCATCGAAACCGGGACGCTCACGCCACATCGGCAGCAGGTCCGTTCACTCGATACTCCGGGTCACGACCCCGCGAGGGCTGCAAGGGCCGCAAGGGCAACCACGTTGATCGAACAGCGCACCAGTATCACGGCGCCGGTGGATGGACTCGACAACCAGAACGACGTTGCCTCTCCCACGGTGCGGAATTCGGTGTCGTTTCGGACTCGTTCACTGGCCGCGATCAGGTCCGCGACGATCGAGCACAAATTCCTCGCCCTTCTCCTGATTCTCTTCGTGGCCAAAGGCGTGGCGATCTCCTTCATTCACGCTCCCTACACGGGTCACGATGAGGTTGCGCACTACGCCTATCTCCAAATCGTCGCCGACGAGCACCGGGTTCCAACGTTGCCGGGTCTTCAGGAATGGCGAACCGTCCACGCAGCCGACAACAACTTTATTCACGACCGCATGCCAGCGGAATTCTGGAAATACTGTCGCCGCACGACCATCGACTGGAGTCCGGGCTGCGGCGAATTCTCCAACGCCATCTATGCGATGACCCTTGGCGGGCTGTATTTTCCGACCGGCTGGATCTACACCGCCAATCACCCTCCGCTCTACTATCTCGTCATGACGCCGCTCTACTGGCTGACTGACGACCTCTCGATCGAGGGCCAGCTCTACGCCCTGCGCCTGGCGGCGATCCCGTTCGGGGTGCTGACGGTGCTGTTCGCCTTCCTGACGGTACGGACGCTCTTCCCGCGCGACCGGTTCCTGGCCGTGACCGTCCCGGCCCTGGTCGCCTTCCAGCCGCAGATTTCCTACGAAGCAGCGATGCTCAACAACGACATCCTGGCGATCGCCTTCACCAGCGCGGTGATCTGGCTCCTGGCAAGGGGCCTCAGGTCCGGATTCCCGATCCGGACCGTGGCCCTGATCGGCTTTTGCTACGGCCTGGCCGTGCTCTCCAAGAACACCTCACTCACCACCGGCGGGATTATCGCCTTCGCGATGCTCTTCGGGCTGGGCCTGCGCAACTGGCGGGCCTGGCTGCTGAAGGGCGCGCTGGCAGCGAGCATCACGGTCTTCATGATCTGGCCCTGGTATCTCTTCATGTACCGCACGTACGGCGATTTCACGGGCCTCGCCCGGATCCACGAGCTGCAGTACTGGAACTATCAGTCGGGCGAACTGCCGACGATCTGGAGCCAGTTGACCAGCCTCCAGTTCTTCTGGATGCGGTGGCGCGAAACCTGGGGCGAGTTTGGCTGGCGGCTGATTCCGCTCGGTCAGGTGGGCAACTGGCCGCTGCTGCGAACCCTGCTCTGGATCACGATCATCGCCATGCTTGGCATTGCGGTCTGGGCGGTCCGATTCTACCGCGTCGACCGGACGATCCGGCGCGCCACCGATGGGGCCGAGGCCCGGTCGATCGCGGAGCGCGCGGAATCGATCTTCGTGCTCGAACGCTGGCAAGTGATTGGCGTGTTGACGATGGGCGTCACCTGTATCCTTGCCTACGCCGCGATTCTCCAGTTCGGCACCACTTTTTCCCTGACCCAGGCCCGATACTACTTTCCGGCGATCGTTCCGGCCGCGATCCTGGCTATGTTGGGGTTGAGGGCGCTCATCCCTCGCCGCTGGCTCAGCTACGGGCAAGCGGCGGTGTTTGGATCGCTCGTCGTACTGACCGTGATCATCTATACCGGCTATGTGATCCCGTATTGGTCGTCGGCCGATAAACTCTACCGGGATATCGATCCTTTCCTCCGCTAGGGGCCTTCTTGACCGATCGCATCAGGTCATCCGGAATCCGGAACCAAATCATCAACGCCACGGTCGAGCACAAGTTCCTCGCCTTGTTGCTGCTCCTGTTCCTGGCGAAGGGTGTGCTCGTCACGTACGCCCACGCCCCGTTTTCGGGGCACGACGAGGTGATGCACTACGCCTACCTGGAATACGTCGCGACCGAGGGGCGACTGCCGGTGATCCCGGTCATCGCCGAGTGGCAGGAAGCGGAGCGGTCCAACCAGGCCTATCCCTACGACATGGCTCCCGACAAACTGTGGGCCTATTGCCGCTACACGACAAGCGACTGGAATGTGGGGTGCGATGGCCGCACCGATCCCACGCGCAACGTTTACTGGCCGCCGGAACAGGCCAACTACCTTTCAGGTTGGGTCTACACGGCGAACCATCCGCCCCTCTACTACCTGTACATGACACCGTTTTACTGGCTCACCGATACCTTCTCGATCGAAACCCAGCTCTACGTTTTCCGGTTGGCGACGCTGCCGTTCGGGCTGCTAACGGTGCTGTTCGCCTTCCTGACGGTGCGGACGCTCTTCCCGCGCGACCGGTTCCTGGCGATGACAGTTCCAGCGTTCGTCGCCTTCCAGCCGCAAATTTCATATGAGGCGGGGATGCTCAACAACGACGCGGCGGCGATCATGTTCACGAGCGCCACCATCTGGCTATTGGTGCAAGGCCTGAAGCGAGGCTTCCCGATCGGCAACGTGGCGCTGATCGGTTTCTGTTTCGGGCTGGCCGCGCTCTCGAAGAACACGGCCTTGACCGTAGGGTTGACGATCGCGGTGGCGATGGTCCTGGGCCTCGGCGTCCGGAGCTGGCGCGCATGGCTGCCGCGCGGCGCGATTGTCGGGGGAATCGCGGGCTTGCTGGTGGCGCCGTGGTTTCTCTACATGTACCGGACGTACGGCGATTTCACCGCGCTCGGCCGCGTTAGTGACCTGCAATACTGGAATTACTCGGATGGCCTGTCGCCGACGATCTGGAGCCAATTGACAGACCGGGCATTCTTCTGGTTGCGCTGGCGCGAAACCTGGGGAGAGTTCGGCTGGCGCTACATCCCGCTGGGCAGGCAAGGACAATGGTCCGGTTCGCCGGCCGATTCGGGCGAGTGGCCGCTGCTTCGCATACTCATGTGGCTGACGATGCTGGGCGCGGTTGGCGTCGCGGTCTGGTCGATTCGCCTCTACCTCGCCAGCCGCCGTGCCGGGCGAGACCCGGGCGCCCTTGCCGGGACCAAGCCGGTGTTCGCGTTGGAGCGCTGGCAGGTGGTGGGAGTGCTGATGATGGGCGTGACATGCCTCACGGGCTACCTGGCCGTGTTGCAGTTCGGCGTTTCCTTCTCGCTGACCCAGGCCCGATACTACTTCACGGCGATCGTACCGGCGGCGGTACTGCTCATGCTCGGCTACCGGGCGTTGCTGCCACGACGTTGGCTGCCATATGGTCAGCTCGCGATATTCGTCTCGCTCGTCTTTCTCAACGTCCTGATTTACAGCGCTTACGTGATTCCATTCTGGGGATCCGCTTTCAAGCTCTATCGCGACATCGATCCGTTCTACCGGTGAGGCGATCTTTGCCTGGCGCGGAGCGACCTTGATGTCATTCCGTCGGGAGCGTTAGCGACCAGCGGAAGCGGAGCGATATCACCCAGGGAGGTCTGTGGGTCGACGAGGCGCCAACTCAATAATCAGTTTCTGTTGCGGCAGGAGACCCGATTCGCTGCCCTTTGATTGGCTTCGCCTCCCGGCGGGAGGACGTTCAAGCGCTTCGCGCCGTGCGTGTCGAACACTGAGTCCAACGCAAAACCCTCTGCCGACCATCAAGGGTGCCCAAAACGATCCATATGCGATACTATGGTGTACGTACACGCTGATCGGGCAGGGCATGGGCGTGCCCGCGTCATTCTCACTTTGTCCCGTTCCGATTTGTTAACGATTGGATGCCTGCCCATGTTGACCGTCGCCAGTTCTCCCCAGACCGAGGAGAATCCTTTGATTGAACGAACGTCCGTGCCGGAACTCGATGGCATCCTCGGCCACCCGTTCAAGGTACTCGATGACGGGTTCGTCCGCGTTGTCGACTACATGGGCACCGATTCGTCGATCGTGCAGGCGGCTCGCGTCTCTTACGGGACAGGGACGAAGCGAGTCCGCGAGGACCGTGCCCTGATCCGCTACCTTTTGCGGCATGCTCACACGACGCCATTCGAGATGTGCGACATCAAGCTCCACGTGCGCGTGCCGATGGACATCTGGCGCCAGTGGATTCGGCACCGCACCGCCAGCGTCAACGAGTATTCGACCCGCTACTCGGTCGCGATCGACAGCGCCCAGCGGACGCCCGCCGACGAGTGGCGGATGCAATCCACCGGCAATCGGCAGGGCAGCGATGGTGCGATCGAATCGGAACTGGGCGCCATGCTGACCGACCAGGAAGCCGAACTGCACCGCCTGAGCCGTGAAGTCTACGATCACCGGCTCGAGTTGGGGGTCGCCCGCGAACAGGCACGCAAGGACTTGCCGCTTTCGACCTACACCGAGGCCTACTGGAAAACGAACCTCCATAATCTCCTGCATTTCCTGGCGTTGCGGATGGACGACCACGCCCAGCACGAGATCAGGGAGTACGCACGCACGATTGGGGAGGAGATCGTCGCCAGGTGGTGCCCCGTGGCCTGGGAGGCGTTCGTCGACTATCGGATGAACACAGTCGCCTTCAGCGAAGCCGAACTCGGGATCATCGAGGCGCTGATCAAGGGCGATGCAGAAGCCGCCCTCTCGACCGCCCGCGCGTCGGGCCTGGTGACAACGTCAACGAAGGATGGGTCGCAGCGCATCGGCCGCGAAGCCCGTGAACTGGAACCGAAGCTGACCCGCCTCGGTCTCCCGACTCCGTGGTGACCGTGCGGAAGGGAAGACCGTTGGCGTGCCGGGCGCG
>JALZMD010000033.1 GCA_030858375.1 Chloroflexota bacterium | reverse complement strand
GGTGCCGATCACGATCACGTTCGTGCCCTCGGCGTTGCCATCGAGTTGCGGCGCCTCGGTCTGCGCCAATGCCTGGGCCGGCAACATGCCCCACGCCGACATCACGTTCATGGCCGCCGCGCCGCCTCCCGCCGATGCGCCTATCGTCTGAAGAAACCTCCGGCGCGTCCAGACGCCCCGCTGCTCCGTTGACATCATCGTTGCTCCTTGCCAGCTCCCGCTGCCGCCTCCGCCGAGTCGCGTTCAACTGAGCGCCATCATCGCACAGGAATGCCGAACAGCACTATCCTCAGCCACATTCACCTGCCATCCATGCCAGCAACTTCCTCCTCGACCGTCTCGACCCGGGCCAACTCCGGTCCCTGCTCGCACCACCGCCGAAAGTCGGCAACCGGGCCAGGTCTGCCGTGTGCTTCAACCCGCACCGACCCGTCAGAAAGGTTCTCGGGCTGCGCATTGATGCCCAACCGAGCCGCCTCACGCCGGGCGCTGACCCGATAGCCGACACCCTGCACATGCCCGCGGATGCGAAGCACAACACGCACACGGTCGGCATCGCCAGTCATCGTCACCCCCCGTTCGCCCTCATTCATCATGTCTCACGGCTTGACCGCTCGTGTCTTGCCACGATAATCAGCACCGTGGGTGCCAAGGATGTGAACTGATTTTGCCCACCTTACCGGGAGCCGCGAAAAACCCTCGTTGACGCAATGATGTGGGAATATGCAGGGGTGATCGAATCTCCACGGTGGGCGGACGCGTCAGGCTACAGCTTGGGCACAAGACCGATCCTGCCAGTGCATCTGGACAGCAAGGCTATACTGCGCTGGCTTTCACCAGATCACGCAACGAGGCGATGTCCGGAAGCGCCGAGATGCTCCAGAGCCGTGACGGCTCGGCATGCAGGATCTCGAACCCAACCGGCTCGCCGTCGGTGTCCATATCAACGTAGACGATTTCGGAGAACTCTACCGTCTCCATGACCTCGTGGTCGGTGAACCGGAAGGACAGCGCGTTTGCCTCACGGTCGTATGTCAGCGTTGGAGAAGTCATCTTCTGCCTCCCGCTCTCGCGACGCGCTCGCAATGTCGGTCTGCGGGAAATCGTTCCCGACGAAGAGCAGTGGCTCGTCGTGGAAGCGGGCCAGCGCGTACGCGAAGCAGTCGCCGTAGTTCAGCCGGGCCGGATGCCCGCTCCCCTTGCCAAACCGCCGGAAGGCGTCACGGGCGATCTCGACCTGTTCAGCAGTCACGGGCTCAACGGTCAACGCGATACGCGCCATGATCTGCTCTAGCAAGGCCGTGGCAATGGGATTTCTGCGCCGGTCAATGACCATGTATGTTTCCAGCAGGTTCCCGGCAGAGATGCGCGGCAATGCAGCAGTGAGCAGCGTCGCCAGGAGGCGGTCAGCATCCTCTTCGTTTGAAGCTATCGCGACGATGGCGGACGTGTCGACGATCATGCTGGTAAACCATCATCGCCATACAACAGGTCGCCGTGATCGTCGGTTAGCCACGATTCGGGCAGTTCCCGGCGTAGTTCCCGCGCAAGCCGTTTGATCTCGGCAACAACGGCGGCTCGTTCTTCGTCCGTTCGCGCAGTCGCCAGTGTCAACCGCTCGGACAACTCCACAGAAGTGGCGATTTGGATCGTGATGATCTCACCCGGTCGCGTATCGGGAATCTCAACCCGGCCATCTGGCCCGACTGTCAATTGAATGGTGTGCATCATACACCTCCTCGTTCTGCGCTTATGGTCCCTATCGACTCAACCTCCGAAGAACGGTTCGCATCCACACGATACCACGCTCCATCGCACGCGTTATGTATGCGGTAGAGAGTTGCAGCGACCTCCCAACGCCCGGAGTCTGGTAGCCTTTCCTTCGAAACAGCTTCCCGCCGGAACCCCGCGTGTGCATCACGTCGCTCGATCTCCGCGGGAGTCAGAACCGTTGGATACCCCGACGGCATCGGCGGCACGGTTGCCGCGTCTTCCTTTATATAAGGAACGCATGCGATGACGGCGCTGCCCCGAAAGGCTCATCGTGAGACTGCTCTGCGCCAGCAATCTCCAGCTGGGACGCGCAACCTCCGGCGTCCCTGACCACCTCGGTCTCGATTCGTCCCGCCTGTCGATGACCGATGCCTGGGACGCATTGGTCGATCTCGCCCGCATCGAAGCGGTCGACGCCGTGCTGATCGCAGGGGACCTGATCGACCGCGACAACCAGCGCTTCGAGCCGCTCGGCCCGATCGAGCGCGGGCTCACCACGCTTGGCCGGCATGACATCCCCATGATCGTCGTGGCCGGCGACGAGGATGTCGACGCCATCCGGTCGCTCGCCGAGAGCGACACCAGCGGAGCCTTGCGGGTACTCGGGCGGGATGGCACATGGGAAACAACGACGATCACCGGCAGGAATGACGACTCGATCACCGTCGCCGGATGGTCAGCGCCCGGACGAGCGGTGACGCGCAGCCCGGTCCTCGACGCTCCGGACGAGCCCACCGCTGCCGCGCCCGACGTGGTGATGTTGCACGGCACGCTCCAGCATGAGGACGAGCCGGCTGGCTTCGCGCCCATCCCGCTCGCCACGCTCGACGATGCTCCCGAACAGCTGCTCATCGCCGGAGCCGAGCGGTCGCCCTGGATGCAGCTTGTCGGTGAGACAATCGTGTTGAGTCCCGGCAGCCCGTCGGCGCTAAGCCCCGAGGATGTCGGCTCGCGCGGCGTCTGGATCGCCGACCTGTCCGGAACAACCGTCAAGTTGCGCCATGTGCCCGTGGCGGCGGTGCGGTTCGATCATGTCTCAGTCGATCTCTCCGGTGTCGCGGACATCGACGACGCCGAAGCCCGGCTGATCGGGGAGGTGCAACGCGCGCTCGACGATGCCGTCGCGTCCGACGACGGCAACCACCTCG
>JALZMD010000011.1 GCA_030858375.1 Chloroflexota bacterium | reverse complement strand
TTTCGCCGTGTTCGGCGAAAAGGGCGTTCACGCCCGCTCGGCGGTCGGCCTCCAGGCGCTGCCCAGCGATGTTGCGGTCGAAATCGAAACGATCTTCGAAATCGAGTAGGCCGGGACGGACGGAGGGACAGCGATCGATAATCGCTGCCCCCCTTGCTGTCAGCATCCCCTCATGGAGCCGGCTTATGAATGAACCGCATGGAAAGCGTCTGGATCTGCGGACCGTCTTTGGATTGCAGGCTACAGTTGCCCGGTCCGCGGCGGATACTGGTGGCGCCTACGTCGAAATGGACGTGATGGCCGAGCCAGGCAGTCGCACCACGATTCACTACCACCCGGAACAGGAGGAGACATACCAGGTGGTGGAGGGCACACTGGAAGTCTTCCACAACGCGGGATGGCAGGCAGTACCTGCCGGACAATCGCTCACCATTCCGCCCAAGGCCGTACATGGCTTTCGAAATGCCAGCGACGGACCTGTTCGATTCCTCAACGTGCATCGTCCGGCGCTTGCCTTTCAGGAGCATCTGGAGACACTGGCCCGGCTGGCCCGGACCGGGAAGATCAAGGGAACCAGGGATCCGCGTTCACTGATTTACATGTCGATGTCGGCGATCAGGTATCAGCCGGACGTGACAGTCAAGCCGCCGCAGCGTTTGGTTCGAAGTCTCGCCTTCATCGGCCAGCGTCTGGGCTTCAAGCTGGATGACCCTGCTGGCGATTAGCGTGTTCGGTGCGCAACGGTCTGCTTGTTCCCCGTTCCATATGCTCGTCTCCGCTGTACCGGGAAGAGGCGGAATGACCGGCTGACGCCGCGGTCGAAATCGAGTAGGTCCCCTCGGTCATGATGCTCGGGCCTGCACGGCCTCGGCCAGATGCGTTACGCGTTCATGTCCCAGGCGATCATCCACTGCGCACCGAACTTGTCGACCAGGGAGCCGAAGTAATCGCCCCAGAACATCTCCATCATTGGCATCTGCACGGTTCCCCCGGCCGACAGGGCGGCAAACAGGGCATCCGCCTCTTCTCGGGTGTCCGGTTGCAGGTTGATGTAGACATTGTTGCCTTGTATGACGGTCATGCCCATCGATTCGGTGGCGTCGGATCCCATCAGCAGATGGCCGCCGAGGATCGGCAACTGCACGTTCATGACGAATTGCTTGTCGGCGTCGCTTAGGTCCGGCTGACCTTCCTGGGGAGGGGCATCGCTCATGCGCGCGATGCCGCCGACGAATTCCATGCCGAAAACCGATCTGTAGAAAGTGAACGCCGCTTCCGTCGTGCCCGCGAAGTTCAGGCAGGTGCTCGTTTTCGCCACATGCGCCTCCAATGCTGTGATCCATGGTTCGAGTACTCGTCGTCGCTCCCGAGGGGTTTGCCGTTCGAGCGCATTCAGCCTAGCCGGACGAGCGGGTGGCCAGCTTCTTCAATCTTGCGGAGCCACCGACTTGCGGAGCCACCGAAGCCAGAGTGGCGGGAATCCGTCCGGCGAATGCACAGTTTCAATTCCTCATCGAGTCGCCGTCATGGATGAGACAAGGGGGCCAGTTGCAGCCCCAGGAAATGGTAGGGTGCGGTTGCCCTGCATGATTGGCGACCGGTTTGTGGCGCCACGTATCCACAGTGAGGACTTTCACCATGTCCGACAATCCCGTCACCTGCGGCAACTGCCAGACCGAAAACGATCGAGGAAACGACTTCTGCTCGAACTGTGGCCTGCCCCTGACCCGGTCCGCCGAGGAAGGCATGGAAGAGCAGGACGAAGCCCAGGACCGTGGCGGCCTGATGGGCGGCAGCAACATCGGCCTCGGCGGCGTCGCCTCGCCTCACGTCACTGGCATTGGCCTGGGCGACAAGGAGGGACTGCCGTCGGATTAGACGGAACAGTCGCCCTTGCTTTTCACTCCCCTTCCAGATAGAGGCAGAATGGATGGCCGTCCGGGTCGAAATGCACGCGGACGTCATCCTGGGGCTGGAAACCGGCGAGCGTCGCCCCGCATGTTTGCGCGTGAGCGCAGCCCGCATCCAGATCGTCCACCCGGATCTCCAGGTGCAGCATCATCTGCTGCTGGCCAACCTTTGTCGGCCAGGTGGGTCGGACGTAGAGGTCCTCCTGCTGAAATGAGAGTCCGATCCCGCCTTCCGGGTTAGGGAGTACGACCCAGCCCTCCTTGTCGACGGAAATCGTCCAGCCCAGGAGCCGTTCGTAGAACCGCGCCAGGGCTGAAGGGTCCGGCGAGTTGAGGGTGATGGCCGTCAGCGTCGTGCCGTGCGAGGTGGTAAATGCACTGTCTCCTGTCTCGTCGAACAAAGGGCTCATGGTAACCGGCTTGGCGTTCCCTGAAGCCTCTCCCTACATCACCGGACTGGTGCGGCCGGGCTACTCTGGCTGAACCGCGCTGGCCCGTGAAGGTGCGATCGGAACAGCAAAGTCCAGCCCGAAACGAGGAAAGGCGGCGATCATCGATCGCCGCCCTTCGTCCTTTGGTAACGATGCCGTTCGATCCGTTGCGCTACACCTCGCCCATCGCGTGTGAGGCCATCACGGTGTCCGGCTGGTTCGACCGCCGCTCCGACCGGGTGCGCCAGAGGGGCCGCGCCATGATCGGCGGGAGCGCCACGCGGACGACCTTGCCCTGCGGCGTCGCGCCTGGCAGCACGTACGTTGCCGGCGGGTGTTTCTCCTTCAGCACGCCTTTGTAGGGCGTGCGGTCAGCCTTCACGCTGATGATCTCGCCAGTCCGGGTATGCCGTTTCGCCCAGTGCCCACTGGGCAGTTCAAATTGCGTCCTGTTGCGGATGGCGCCCCGTCGACCGCCGCCTTTTGCCCCGTTCTTCGCCACCTATTCTTGCCTTCCGGGTTGACCTCGGTGGCCAACGTTTCCTGATCCACTTACATTAAGTGTGTAGACATATTATACACTTCTTGAGTGACTATTGCAAAGAAACCAGGCACGAAACCTGCATGGTTTGGGGGTTTTGGCGCAACTCTTCGCTCATCGTCAGGAGATTTCTCGCAAGCTCGAAATGACAAAAACGGGGCGGAAAATCTCAGGCGAGTTTGGATTCAAGTGGATACGTTTCCCGAATGGAGCCGGGCTGCGAACCATCGTGCGGGTCGACGGCTATCTCGCGAACCGGAGATGGCCGCCTCAGCCTTTTAGAGCGGTGTTCATGAAGGTTGAACGTCGACATCGGACCGTGTCCACCCAGATGCCTCCGGGCGGTGCACGCATCGCTAACGCTGCCGCACCCGTACGTGCATCAGGAATCTCCACCCTCTGCAACTCGCTCTAGGCGATCAGGACATGATCTGGACGGGGTCGTTGACGTCCTTGCTCAGGGTGTACCCGGCACCATCACGATGTCGGCCGGTTGTTCTCGGCAGGCGTCCCGATCGCATTCCGACACATGGACCAGTCCCTACCCCCGTGGCGCGACGTAATCGAGGACGTCGAGCTCGGGCGGATGTTCGCCGAATGTGGTGAGCGCTGTCCAGATCTCGGCGCGGTGATGCGTGGTGTGGTTAAAGACGTGGAGCGCGATGGTCCAGCTAGGAACCGATTCGCCCCGGCCCAGCCTGAACGGGCCCGCGATGTCGTGCTCCGTGATGTCCGCCAGGTAGCGCTCCCAATCGCGCCCAACTGCTTCCCCGATTGCCGCCACCGCCGCGATGTCACGATACCGCGCTGGATCGGGACCGTCCGTATCACCTTCCCCAAGGAGCCGCTCGTGCAGCCAGCTCTCCTCGACATCCACGATGTGGACGAACGTTGCGAAG
>JALZMD010000010.1 GCA_030858375.1 Chloroflexota bacterium | reverse complement strand
GCGATGGCCAGGGCAGCCATTGCCGAGAATCCGGTGTGATACCAGCGCTCCAGCCGCGCGTTCAACACTGTGTCTGCCACCGTGTACAGCAGGAGCATCCAGAGCGAGGCCACGGCCCAGGGGGGTGCCGCGGTACGTCCCGACACTTTTGGGGTACGCCCAAACGGGATCTTGTTACCAGTGATGGCTTGCTGCACCGACTTGGCTGTTCCAGCGACATTGATTGGCACGAGGAGCCAATTCAAAGCGTACACGCGCAGGAAATCGAGCACCGGATACCCTGCGTGCACCATGTCCCGCCAGTAGAGCAGGAAATAGGGGAGTCCCAGGAGCGCCAACCACGGTGACAGGTACGACTCTCCAATCGGCAGCACGAGCAGGAGCAACAGGCCGATGCCAGCCAGCGCAGGCGACGCCAGGTAATGGATCCTTGCGAATAACTCAACGAAGCCGATGCGGTTCCATTGCCGGCCGAACGCGTACCCGACCAGCTTGGGCAGGAACAACAGGTCACCCGTCGCCCAACGACGGCGCTGGATCACCCCATGAGCCTCACCGCCTCTCGCTTCGGGCCGATCGATGGCGATCAGGTCGTCTGACCAGGGAGCTGGCGGTGAAAGTGGCTACACTCGTGACGAACCCTGGCTCGTGGGCCTGGGACCTGACACGCCATTGATGCAGGGATAGGGCCATGCTCGATAACGCAACCATCGCGGCGATCGCGACGCCCGCCGGTGAAGGGGGAATCGGGATTGTCCGGGTCAGCGGCGCTGGGGCCGCCGCGATCGCCGGGCGGGTCTTCCGGCGGATGGGCCGAGCGCCGGTGACGGTCGACCTCTCAACCACCGAGAGCCATCGGTTGCTCTACGGCCGGATCGTCGACCCCGCCACCGGCGACCTTATCGACGAGGTGCTGCTGGGCTGGATGGCCGGCCCCCACACCTACACCCGGGAAGATACGGTCGAGCTTTCGTGCCACGGCGGCCCGGTCCCGCTACGGGAAACGCTCCGTGTGGTGCTGGAGGCGGGCGCGCGGCACGCCGAACCGGGCGAGTTCACCCTGCGCGCGTTCCTCAACGGTCGGCTGGACCTCACCCAGGCCGAAGCGGTGCTCAACGTGATCGGCGCCCGCACCGCGGAAAGCCTCCGCCTGGCCGTGTCCGATCTCGCCGGCGACCTCACCCGCCGCCTGGCTCCGGCCAACGCCGCCCTCATCAGCCTGCTCGCCTATCTCGACGCCTCGGCCGATTTCCCCGACGACGAGATTGACACCTCGGATATCGACCATGGTCTCGCCGCCGCTGAAGAAGCGCTGGCCGATGTTGTAGCTGGCTCGAAGGCGGGCATCCTCCTGCGCGACGGAGCCCGGATCGCGCTCGTCGGCCGCCCGAACGTGGGTAAGAGCAGCCTGCTCAACGCCCTGCTCCGTTCGGACCGGGCGATCGTCACCCCTATCGCCGGCACCACGCGGGACGTCATCGAGGAGACGGTGAACCTGGAGGGGATTCCCGTGACGTTGCTGGATACCGCCGGGATCGTGGAATCGGACGACGTGGTGGAACGCATTGGCGTCGAGCGCAGCCGGCAGGCGCTCTCGACGGCGGCTGCCATCGCGTTGGTGATCGACGGCTCGACTGAACCCACCGAGGGCGACCTCGCCGTGGCCCGGGCGCTGGCCAAACGCCCAGTTGACGAGCGGACGCCGGTCGCGATTGTCCGCAACAAGCGGGATCTGCCGGGTCAGGCCGATCAATCGGCGATCACCGGCCTTCTTCCCGAGGCGCCGGTGATCGCCGTCTCGGCCTCGACCGGCGAGGGGCTCCCCGACCTGGAAGCTGCCCTGTCGGAGCTTCTGCGCGGTGGAGCCTCCGGCGAGGCGCGGCCGTCGCTGGTCTCGGCGCGGCAGCAGGCGGCGGTCGAGCGCGCCCTGCGCCACATCCACGACGCCCAGGAGGCGCGCCTGCTGGACGTGCCGCAAGACCTGCTGGCCACCGCGGTGCGGGCGGCGCTGCACGCCATCGGTGAAGTCACCGGCGAGGACGTTGATGAGTCGGTGATCCAGGAGATCTTCAGCCGCTTCTGCATCGGGAAGTAGAGAAACAAGAATTTGGTAGCAGTCTTTTACATCTCGACCTCATGCAGGCAGACACACGTTGTCGTCGCCAAAACCCTGTCTGGCTAATCCGCGTAGGGCTGCGAATTTGAAGGCGTGGTCGGTCTTTTCAATCCGGCGGTATGATTCGTACATGAGCCTTTTCTCCCGAACCAAACCGGCATCGCCTCCACCTGAACCCGAACCGCCGCTGACGCCCGAACAGCAGGCGCAGCGTGATCACGCACTGGAATTGCTCCGGGCAGGGGTCGGCGATCCCAATGTCGATTTCCGGGATGACCAGTGGACCGTGATCGACGCACTTGTCAACCGGCGCGAGAAGGTGCTGCTGGTGCAGCGCACCGGCTGGGGCAAATCGGCGGTCTACTTCATCACCGCCAAGCTCCTGCGGGAACAGGGGCGCGGACCTACGCTCATCGTCTCGCCCCTGCTGGCGCTCATGCGCAACCAGGTCATGGCCGGGAAGCGGATGGGGCTGCGAATCGGCGCCCTCCACTCCGGCACCAACGACCGCTTCGACACCTTCGTCCAGTTGATCCGGGACGATGCGATCGATGTGCTGCTGGTGTCGCCGGAGCGGTTCGCCAACCAGCAGTTCCTCGATGGACTGCTGCCGCT
>JALZMD010000438.1 GCA_030858375.1 Chloroflexota bacterium | reverse complement strand
GCATGAGCCGGTTTGCGTTGGCGAAGAAGGCCGCGTAGTTGAGGACGTCCAGGATCGCCAGGTCATCGAACCCGAGGATTCGAAGTGGCTCAAGGTCTTCGGGTGTGAGTGATTCAGGATCTGTGGTTAGCGTAGCGCCCAGGTCGACGACGGCTCGCTCGATCGGCGGCAAGTTGGTATCGACCCCGTCTTCTAGAAATCGTTGGACCAGGTCGCGCTTCTTTGTCAGGTTGGCGTAGATCCTGGCATGCACGGAGGCGCAGAACACGCAGCCGTTGATCCGCGAAGCCGTGGTGGCGCCAAGTTCACGCCAGGCCGTCGGCTCTGGCTCCTCCGATGTGTAAACGTGCCGATGGACAAGGGCACGGGCCTGCCAGGCTTCGAAGTCATTAGCGAGCACGGCAATGTAATCCGCGTTGGGTGCATTGCCGATTGCAGTGGTGACGCGATCGCGCTGCTCAGCGTCGATATCGGTATCCACCGCTCGTTCTAGCCACGGCGTCCACTCCAGGAAATCCAGCGTAAACGTATCTCGTGTCCCGGTGGTCACTGCTGGCCCCCAAACGCGCGAAGTCCCGCAACCAGGCGCAGCTGGTAGGAGACGAAGGCAATTGTCTGTGAAAGCGATACGATCGCCGCGGGCGAGAAACCCGCCTTCTTGAGGTCTTGCAGATCCTCCTTTCGGGCGTCTGACGGCCGTGTTGTAAGCAGGTCGGTGTGCCGCAATGCCGCTCCAAGGGGCGTCGCACCGGTTGCTCGCTCGTCGACTTCCCTCGCCTGCCCGATGGCATCCGGCGAGGCTCCGGCGTCCGCCGCGAGTCGTGCGTACCACTCGGCAACCGCTGTGCTGCCCGTGTGAGACGCAACCCGCACCGCAACCAGGTACCGATCGACAACCGGCAACGCCGCGACCGAGGAGGCTACCGGTTCGAACAGCGACTGGTAATACTCCTGCACTTCGCGTACCAGATCGGGCTTCTGGTTCCGTAGGTGGGCAATGGGTGAATCATCGTCGATACCGAGAATGGCGTTCACCACGTCGGTAGTCTGTATGTTGATGGCGGTCATGACGTTCCCTCTATCCTTCCTTGCGATGACTCAATCTAATCCAATCCCAGCGCGTGCTTGCCGATGAGTGTCAAGGCAACATCGTCCATCGGCGGGTTGCCCAGTCCGGCCCTCACGTCGCGGAAGTAGCGTTCCAGTGGGTGCTTGCGTTGCAAGCCGACCGAACCAACCACGCGCAGGGCCAGATCGGTGATCTCGATGGCGTTGTTGGTCACCGTGTACTTGGCGGCGGCGAATTGCCAGCCGATGTGCTCCCGATGCTGAGGGTGCTGGTCCCACAATTCGGCGGTGCCATAGAGCACCGACCGGGATTGCAGGAGCAGGAGGTCGATCTGGGCGATCCGGTGCTGAACCGTCTGGAGCTCGGCGATCGGTTTGCCCACCCCCGCTGGGACCCGGTCTTTCGCGAACTGGACGGCGAAGTCACGGGCCGCCTGGGCCACCCCCAGATACACGGCGCTGCCGAGCAGGGTCCAGCCATTTACCTGGCTGGCAGGCAACCCTGGTGACTGCGGCAACCGGTACTCATCCGGGACGAACACATCATCGAACAAGACGTCATGGCTGCCGGTTGCCCGCATGCTCATGTTGTCCCAGGTTTCCTCAATCCTCACGCCGGGCAGGTTCATGGGAACGAGCAGGCTTCCCCGGCTCTCCTTTCCGTCCGAATCGCGGAGTGTGAGCAGCACGGTGCCGTAGGTCAGGCCGGGTGAGAGCGTGCTCCAGGTCTTCCGGCCATTCACCTTCCAGCCATCGGGCACCTTGTCGGCCGTCGTTCGGAAACCTCCGCCCCGGCTTGGGCTACCCAGTTCCGGTTCACTGGCGAGCCCATTGATCAGGGCTCCATCGGTGACTACATCGTGAAAGATTCGCTCGAGCAACTCCGGTGGCCAGGCTCGCGAATCGGCGAGTCCGCCCATCGACCCGAGGTGCATTGTCGCACCAAGGGCGACCGAGCCACTGCCCTTCGCCAGTTGTTCCTGGGCAAGCATTACTTCCAACGGCGAGGCGCCATGGCCGCCGAACTCGATCGGCACGGTGAGCGCCAGATACCCCGCTTCGCGCAAGGCGCCAAATGTCTCGTGCGGGAACGTGTTGTTCCGGTCATGTTCGTCGGCATGCGCGGCCGCGACATGTCCCAGGCGCGCGCCCAGCTCGATGAATCGCTCCTGCCGTTCGGTCTGGGGATAAGGAGCGTGGGCAAGGACTGTCGCTAGCGCCGGTTCGGTTTGCTGAAGCGTTTGCATCATTCGTCCTCTATCAGGTAGACCGTTTCGAAGGTCGGAGCATACGCAATCCGCTGGGTCAGGCCCTTAACGAACGGCCGGTAGGCAATGATCGTCTCCTGGTCGAAGAGCGGGGCGATCGCGGCTTCCTCCAGGCCAATCGCTTGGGCCTGCTTGTAAAGTTCGACCTGCATCTCGGGATCGAGCTCAACCAAAGCTTGGTCGAGCAGCGCATCCACCTCGGGGTTGTTATACCCACCATTGTTCGTCAGGTGCAGGGCCGAATCGGACCCCAGGGTGCGCCGGATCTGGTAGTTGGGTTCACCCGACGACCAGCAATTGTTGTAGATCGAGAGTTGCCAGTTGCCCTGGGTGAGTTCCTCAGTCACCACCGCGAGCTCTTGCTGGACCAGGTTGATGTCGAAACCGATTGGTTGAAGGATCGCCTGCAGGTACGTCGCCATCAGCGGGTACGGCCAGCCATGGAGATTCTGGCCAGGAGGGTGGAAGAGCAGATCGACGCTGACCCGCTCGCCGCCGGTCGCTTCGTTCAGCAGCGCCGTCGCTTCTTCGATGTTCCAGCGTACCTGCTGGTCTGGATTTTCGTTGAACCAGCGCTCATTGGCGGCCAGGATGACACCCTTGGCTGGACCGCCGTAACCGTAGAGCAGGTCGTTCACGAATGCGTCGCGGTCGATCGCCAGGTTCAGCGCCTGACGTACACGAACGTCGTCGAACGGTTCTGCCGTGCCATTGAAGATCAGAAACGTATTGCAGGCCGTGGGGTAGGATGCGACCACGTAGTCGTCATCGCCCTCGAGTTCCCCAGCCTGGGCGGGAAGGACGGCGCCGAGTTCAGCCAGGGCATCGACCTCCCCTGCTTTCAGCGCGGAGAGGCGAGAGTTCTCGTTTGGGTAGATCCGGACTTCGATGCCCGTAAGCGTTGGCTTCTGGCCCCAGTAGTTCTCATTGCGCGCCAGGGTGGCGAACTGGTCACGCTCCCAATCGACCAGCGTGAATGGACCGGTGCCGATCGGCAGGCCGGTAAAATTCCAGTTCTCGTCGAATTGGCCTTCCCACCATTGGACGCTGTAGTGGTTGGCGATCGCGTAAGGCAACAGGGGACGCGGCTCTTCGTAGCTGAAGGTCACCGTGTAATCATCGACCGCTTCGACGACCGGGTTGCCATAAATTTCTTCGAAAAAGATTCCCCCCAGGAACTGCGAAGGCTGACCGCTCTTCGCCTTTGAGTGCTCGACGTTCGCCAGCACGGTGGCCGACGTGAATGGTTCGCCGTTGGAGAAGTTCACATCGTCCCGGAGCGTGAACTCCCACACCAGGCCGTCCGGGCTCAACGTCCACTCCGTCGCGAGGGATGGCAACAGGTTGAAGTTGTCATCGTATTTGATCAGCGGCTCATAGACCTGGAGGCTGGCGTGCGAGTACCAGTAATCTTCAGGTCCGCCGACAAGGTTGCGATTGACGCCGACGCGGAGCGTCTGGTCTTCTCGTAGGCGTTGGCCGTCTTCCAGGACGATCCCGGGAGGCGTTGCGTCCTGGGCGAAGCCCGCCAATGGACCAGCAACCAGCATGCCGAATACCAGGGCAATGACCGTCAACGGTTTCAGCAACGCATTGCTCGCGCCAGGTGATTGGATGGATTGGTTCTCACGTGCCATGGGTAGTTGCTCTCCTGCCGGATACTCAATACCGGCTCCGCTTATACGACATCCGACGATTCCTGATCCGGTCAGCGCCAGCTACAACAGATGCTCATGCCAACGCTCCTTTACGCAGGGTGAGGCTGCTATTGACCCACATCGACTGCATCGCGAATCGCATCGCCGAGCAGGTTGCACAACTGGGCAACCAGGGTGATGCAGACGCCTGGCGCGATCGCCAGGATCGGATATTGTCCAAAGTAGGTACGGGCCTCGTTGAGCATCGTGCCCCAGTCGGCATTGGGCGGTTGCACGCCTAGGCCCAGGAAGCTGAGACTCGTGACCGTGAGGATCAGGGCGCCGAGGTCGAGCGTAGCCATGACGACGACGGTCGTCAGTAGGTTCGGCAGGATGTGCCGGGTGAGCACGCGGCCACTGCTGGCCCCGACCGATTGGGCGGCTTCGACGTAGACCGTTTCCCGCAGCGAGAGGACCGCAGAGCGGAAAATCCGGGCGTGGCCGACCCAGCCGGCGCCGATCAGGGCGACCAGC
Source organism: Chloroflexota bacterium (assembly GCA_030858375.1). GTDB lineage: Bacteria > Chloroflexota > Chloroflexia > Thermomicrobiales > UBA6265 > JACCYX01. The sequence continues at coordinate 236 of JALZMD010000438.1, read as the reverse complement.
AAGGTTTCCGTCCCGGCACCCAGGATGCCGAGGATGGCCAGTGTCAGCAACAGGCTCGGCACGGAAAGCAGGACAGTCAGAAGTGTGGACACCACCAGGTCGAACCGGCCGCCGATGTAGCCCGTGGTCAGTCCGATCAAGAGACCAATCGAGACGATGGCGATTGTCCCGAGGAGCGACATAATGATGGTGGTTCGACCGCCGTAGAGAACCCTGCTGAGCACGTCACGTCCCAG
>JALZMD010000312.1 GCA_030858375.1 Chloroflexota bacterium | reverse complement strand
GTTTTTGAAACGAGAGGTAGTTCTTCACATGGTGACACGGCGAACAGTAGTCAAAGGCTCGGTTGCGGCTCCATTTGCGGGGAGTGCGTTACTGGCGTCGGTCCTGTCTGGGTCGGTGGCCGCCCAGGATCTCACGGTCATCGTAGGCTCCAAGGATTTCACCGAGCAGTTCATCCTCGGACACATGTACATCAAGGTCCTCGAAGACATGGACATTGCAACCGAGGACAGCACCAATCTCGGCGGTACGCAGATCGCCCAGCAGGCGCTGGTTTCCGGTGACATTCACCTCTATCCGGAGTACACGGGAACGGGCCTGACCGAGGTGCTCGGTCGCTCGGTCGAGGACGTGCTCGGTGGCGGGGCCACGCCCGTTGCCGGCGCCGAAGCGTCGCCTGCCGCGACGACCGATGCGTCGCAGGCGGTCTACGATGCGGTGAAGGCAGCCTATGCCGAACAGTTCGGGCTGGTTTGGCTCGAGCGATCCCCGGCGAACAACACGCAGGCATTGGCCGTCAAGCGGTCGTTCTCCGAAGAGAACGGGATCACCACGATTTCCCAGCTGGCCGAGAACGCCGGTGACCTGGTCGTCTCGGCCCCAGCCGACTTCCCGGAGCGTGAAGACGGCCTGCTCGGTCTCCAGCGTGTCTATGGCAGCGGGTTCGATGAAATCGAAGTACTGCCTGTTGCGCCCGGCCTCAAGTACCAGGCGCTCGAAGATGGCCAGGCGCAGGTCGTACTGGCGTTCGGCACCGATGGCCAGATCGCCGGACTCGATCTCGTCGTGCTCGAAGACGACCTGTCGCTCTGGCCGCCGTACAACATCGCGCCAGTCGTCCGTCAGGAAGTGCTGGACGCCTACCCCGACGTTGAAGGCCGCTTCAATGAGGTCACGACATCACTCACGGATGAGATCCTTTCGGACCTCAACTGGCGCGTTGATGGCGATGCCAAGGAAGAGCCAGCCGATGTCGCCGAGTCGTACCTGACCGAGAACGGCTTCATCGGCGGGTAGCCCGAGTGCGGTAATGCGCCGCAGTCCGGTCCACGTGAGCGGCGCGCAGCACCAGGTGTTGCGTGCCGCGGCCGCAGCAAGGGAGCGTGACCATTTCCAGCCCATCTTCTCCGCGACCGGAGCGCGCCGGGGCCCAGGGATCGGGCCGCAGTCCAGGGAGCGCCATTCACCTCGAGCAGGTCGTCAAGCGGTACGGTAAAGACACGGCTCCCGCTGTGGACGATGTGTCGCTCGATGTTGCGCCCGGCGAGCTCGTTGTCCTTCTTGGGTCTTCAGGAAGCGGCAAAACGACGCTGCTAAAGATGGTTAACCGGTTGATCGAGCCAACCTCGGGAACGATCACGATCGACGGCATGGATGTCCAATCTCTCTCGGCGCCCGAGCTTCGCCGGACGATTGGGTATGTCATCCAGCAGTCGGGTTTGTTTCCGCATATGCGGGTACGCGATAACATCGCCGTCGTCCCGAAATTGCTCAAATGGGACAAAATGCGAACCACCCGGCGAGTCAACGAACTTCTGGACCTGGTGGACCTCCCGCACGTCGATTACGCGCACCGCTATCCCACCCAACTCTCGGGCGGCGAGCAGCAACGCGTTGGCTTGGCCCGGGCATTAGCGGTTGAGCCAGCAACCATGCTCATGGACGAACCATTCGGTGCATTGGATGTCATCACCCGGGGTCGGCTTCAAGGGGAACTCAAGCGTATCCACCGGGCGCTCGAGCACACGATCCTGTTCGTCACGCATGACGTGGATGAGGCGGTGTTGCTCGCCGACCGCATCGTCGTGATGAGTGAAGGCAAGATCGTCCAGGTTGGCACGCCGCTCGAGATCGTGACCGCGCCAGCCACCGATTTCGTGGCGCGGCTCATTGGCTCGGACGATGCGGTGCGGCGCATGAGTCTGATACCGGTCGCCGCGGCCTATGATCCGGCTCGTGTCGATCCTGACCCCGAGACGGCGGTCAGCATTGAAGCGAACCTGCGCGATGCGCTAAATATCCTGGTCGCGACCGGCGCCGACCGGATCGCCGTGCGCACTCCCGATAACGTCGTCGTGGGCGAGCTGACGCTTGCGTCGTTGCGGGCCGCCGCATCGACGGGTGCCGCGGTTGCCGAGACCACCGCCGCGCCGGTTGCCGAGTGACGGTATGGATCTGACCTACCTGCGGGAAAACAGTGATGTGGTCTGGCAGCGAACGCTGGAGCACTTGCAGCTGTCGCTGACCGCGTTGGTCCTGGCCCTGCCGATCGCATTGCTGCTCGGTACGCTGGCCGTGCGATTCCGGCAGCTCCAATTCCCGATCCTGACCACGCTCGGCGTGGCCTACACGGTCCCGAGCCTGGTCATCCTCGTTTTCCTGATCCCGAGCCAGGGTATCGGTAACCGGCCGATCCTCATTACGCTGGTGATGTACGCCCAATTCTTCCTGGTCCGGAATATCGTCGCCGGGCTGCGCGGGGTATCGCCCGCTGCCCTCGAGGCGGCTCGCGGCGTCGGCATGACCGGGTTCCAGGTGTTCCGGTTGGTCTGGTTTCCCCTGGCGTTGCCAGTCGTGATCGCCGGGGTGCGTGCCGCCTTGCTGACGATCATCGGCCTGGCTGTCTTCGGCGGGCTGATCAGCGCCGGCGGGTTGGGCCGCATCCTGTTCGAAGGGATTGGCCGGAACTATCCGTCGATGGTGCTGGCGGGTATCATCGCCATCGTCGCGCTGTCAGCGACGGTCGACCTGGTGCTCAGGTTACTCGAACGGACAACGCCGCTCGCCAGGTCAATCCGTTCGTCCTGATGCGAAGACGGGAGGCAAATAGTACCTCCCGTTTGACTTCACAAACTGGTTCGTCAGGATTTGCGGTCCATGATCATGTTCTTGATCAGGACCAGTGCGGCGGCAAAGATGGCGGCTACGACAATGCTCGAGATGAGTCCGGCATCGCCGTCCACCAGTCCGTCCGTGACGAGGCCGGCAACCAGCGCCCCGACGAGGCCAAGCACCAGGTCACCCCAGATGCTGCGGTCTGTTCGGGTGATAACCCCGGCCAGCCACCCAGCCACAATGCCGACGACGATCCAACCAATGAAACCACCCATGCCCATTTCCCCCTCGCGACAACAGGGTTGTCGCATACCACCAATCCAGGCCACGGCATACTGCTATTCTCGATCAGATGGATTGGAAAGACGGGAAAGTCGCCGTCGCCGTAGCTGGGAAAGTGCCAGGTCCTGGCTGGGTTCGGTTGATCCGGTGGCATCGTCCGCCGGTTCGGTGCCCGCCTCCCCGGGCTCGGATTCGGATTCGTGATCCGCCTCTGCGGAATCATCATGATCGGGCCCGAGCACTTCGGAAAGCACCGCGTCTTCGATCGAAGCCTCGGGCTGAATGTCCATGACCGCTGTGACGAGAGGATCAGATGGAGATAGCTTCTTCGTGTCAGGCGTGTCGGCCTCACCAGCCAGTTCGGCAATCACGCCTTCGGTAGGTGACGTTTCAGGTTCGTCATGGATCGCCGTGCCGGTCACTGGCTCGGCATCAGGGGCACCCTCGGCCACCGCGGGTTCCGATTCATTGGTATCCCCCGGGTCCCTTCGGAAGAACGCCGCGAACCGGCCAAGACCGCCTCGAGACGCCATCGTTTCCGCGAAGGTGGGCGCGGGCGGATCGATCGCATCGGTTTCAGGCAAAAGTGTGGTGCCAATGGCGGTTACCAGTACCGGGGTTTCGGCTGGCTCAACCTTCACCGGCTTCTCGCGTGGCCGGATGACACCTGACGCGCCAAACTGGCGAAGATACAGGCCGGTCCAGATCAGCATCAGGAGGGCTGCCAACGCGAACATGGAGACGACGGCAATGGTGGCGGCACGATCGCTTGGGGCAAGCAAGGCCGCACCGAGCGTCACGAGCATGATCATTACGCCGCAGATCAGGAGGGCCATGCCGCAGGCAGCGCAAAACCTGGCCCAGGCCATCCGTGTCACTAGCGCGCTGGCACTGAAGATCTCATCCTCAGTGGGCCCGCGGTCACGAAGTCTGGGGCCCCAATCCCTGAGGAGCCAGCCGACCAGCACCAGGGTCGCGCTGGAACCAATTCCGAAGATGATGTAATCCAACGCTGGTCCCTACCCGTGAGGGTGACTCTGTACGCTCGCTTGCGATCGCAACGTCTCGGACAGTGTCCACTGCCAATGACAACGTTGTACCGATCCAAGCGCTTGTCTCTGCGGTAACGCTCACCAAACAAAGTCTACCCGCTACGGAGCAGACCGGCACGGAATCGATCATCGTGTCAATTCCGTGCCGGTCGTTGTGTTTCGCAATGCTCAGGATTGGACTGTGCCGAGGTATGCGAGGAGGGCGGCGTACCCGATGCGACCGCGGTAATAGTCCTCGATGCGATACCACTCGTTTGGTGCGTGGGCGCCACTGCCGGGCATCGCCCAGGCATAGTTGACCGTGTCGATACCCAGTTCGTCCTGGAATATCCCCGTCGCGGGGATCGTGCCTCCCGAGCGGGTAATCACGGGCGGCTTGCCGAACAACTCTGTCAGCACCGTCTCCGCTGCCTTGTGGACGGGATTCGACCGATCGATCGAGAATGGCGTTGCCGAACCGGGCAAGCGTACGACCTCCACCGTCGAGCCCGGCGGCCGGTTGCGCTCGACATGGGTACGAATCAACTCTACGACCCCCTCCGGCGTCTGGTTAGGCACCAGACGGCAGGTGATCTTGAGGTGGGCTTCACTCGGGGTGACGGTCTTGATCCCATCCCCCTGGAAGCCGCCCCAGATCCCGTTGAGATCGAGCGTTGGGCGGCCCCATTCCCGCTCGCGCGAGGTCCAGCCCGGCTCACCCCACAACGATTTGATCCCAAGACTGGACTTGAGCGCCTCGTCGTCTTCAGCGACCAAGGCAATCTCGGCCCGTTCCTCGTCCGTCAGGTCCAAAACCTGCTCATAGAAACCATCGACCGTGATCCGCCCGTCCTCGTCATGAAACGTGGCGGCAAGTTGGACCATCGACTGAACCGCGTTCGGCACCTTCGCCCCAAACATGCCCGAATGCAGGTCGGTGTTCGCCGTGCGCAGGTTGACCTGGCACCCGCCGAGCCCTTTGAGCGCCACCGTCAGCGATGGCGTATCGAACCCGAATTGACCGCCATCGGCCGAAATCACGGCATCTGCCGCGAGGCGGACCCGATTGTCACGGACGACCTGGCGGAGGTTGGGGCTGCCGATTTCCTCTTCGCCCTCGAAAATGAACTTGACGTTAATGGGGGACTCGCCGCCGTTGGCCTCGGCGATCGCCTCGAGACCCTGGATCGCGGTCAGCAGGTTCCCTTTCATATCGGCAGAACCCCGGGCGTAGAGCTTGCCGTCTCGGATCGCCGGCTCGAAGGCGGGCGTCACCCAGAGTTCGACCGGTTCTTCGGGCTGGACGTCATAGTGTCCATAGATCAGGACTGTCGGACGTGCGTCGTCGATCACCCACTCGCCAATGACAACGGGGTGCAACGGCGTCTCCACAATGTCGACAACCGGCACACCCGCCGCACGAAGCCGCTGGGCGACGACCTTGGCGGCGTTCTGGACCTCACCGGCCCGGGCAGGGTCAGTGCTCACGCTGGGGATGCTGAGCAAATCGACGAGTTCCTGCAGATGCGCCTCCTCACGGGAGGCGAGAAGGGATTTCCAGTCAGCGGTACTCATGGGTTGGTCCTGTTTCCTTCCAGAAGGTCGAGCGTCCGGTAGATTGTCGTCAACGTACCCGCATGGCCCCTGCCTTGTCCATTGCATGCACGCGACGGGCGACAATTCCTGGGGTGGCCGTGTGTGTAGGAAAAACGTGCGTACACAGGGGGTTGACAAGTGGCCCGTGAGTGCATATAGTGTACGTACAGTTCCGAGGGTCGGGACGATGCTCGAATCACTTCACCCGTCGATCGTATGACCAGGGGCCCACAAGCGGGGAAGCCACTGGAATGAGCGAACGACGCGGGATCGATCAGGAACCTGGTTGCGTTGCGGGGCGTCAACCGGGGGGTCGAGCGATCACGAAGGCGAGCACCACCCGGCCCATCGGAACTAACCCGTTAACTCCCCTTCCCAGCCTGTTTCCAAAGGCCGCAGCCTGTGCGACAGATTCGCCACGAAACACCCTACCGCATGCGTTCGCCTCCATTTGGCCACGAAGACAGGATTCGTTCCGATGACCAATGCGTTCACGGTGATTGTCACGGCCGACCGTTATGGGGCCGCGAGCGGCGATTTCTCGCGCGAACACGAACTTCTCCAGCAGTTTCCGGAAATGTGTGTGGAGATCCTCGGCGAACCAGGCAATTCCGAGGATCACCTCATCGCGAATGGGCAGCGCGCAGACGGGCTCGTACTCAGCACGCGCGACCCGGTTACGAAACGATTGTGCGAAAACATCCCCAGGGTCAGGGTGATCGCCCGGTATGGCGTTGGACTCGACAACGTTGATCTCGACGCTGCCGCTGAACACGGCATCGTGGTCACGCACTATCCGCAATACTGCACGTCGGAAGTGGCCGATCACGCGGTCGCGATGGTCCTGAACCTCAATCGCCGCATCTCGGAACTCAACCAGGATCTTCACCAGGGTGCCTGGGCGAAGAAGGGGCGGCAGACGGCGCAGATCGTGCGCGGCCCGCTCAATGCAATGTTCGCCAGCACGGTTGGCCTGGTTGGTCTCGGGCGTATCGGTGCGGCCGTCACCGCCCGGATCGCGCCGTTTGGGTCGCGAATCCTCGTCCACGATCCGTACGTCGATCCGGACGCCATCCGGCGCGCCGGCGGCACCCCGGCGACATTCGACGAACTGCTTGCCGAATCGGATTTCATCACCCTGCATTGTCCACTGACGCCGGAAACGCGCGGGTTGCTTGGACCGGAGGCGTTTGCCCAAATGAAACCGACGGTGGCGATCGTGAAC
>JALZMD010000411.1 GCA_030858375.1 Chloroflexota bacterium | reverse complement strand
CCAGGAGATCAAGACGTGACTGACGTGATCGCCACACCGGCCGCACCGGATATCGTGACCGAGTCGATAGTGGACATAACAATAATTGGAGCCGGGCCGACCGGGCTGTTTGCTGCGTTCTACGCTGGTCTTCGTGGGGCCAGTGTCCAGATCATCGACTCGCTCGAAGAGGTTGGTGGCCAGTGCAGCGCCATGTATCCCGAGAAATACATCTACGATGTGATCGGGTACCCCAAGGTGATGGCGAAGGAATTCGTGGCAGCTTGCCTGGAGCAGGCGTTGCGGTCGGGTCCGACGATCCATCTCCGGGAGCAGGTTCAGACGCTGGAGCCGCTCGCGGACGGAACGTTCATCCTGCATACGACGCACGGACAGCGCAGGAGCCGGTCGGTGATCATTGCCGCAGGGGTGGGTGCGTTCGAGCCAACGCGGTTGGGAGCGCCTGGCGTCGAGTACCTGGAAGGCAAGGGCATCCACTACTTCGCCAAGCACATCGAAGATTTCCGGGACCGGAATGTCGTGATCGTTGGGGGTGGTGACTCGGCGGTGGATTGGGCGATGACGCTGGAGCCGATCGCGAAGACGGTCAACCTGATCCACCGATCGAAGTTTCGTGCCCACGAGGCGATGGTCGCTGATCTTGAGGCGTCGACGGTGACGCTGCATTACCCTGGCTACGAGGTGATCGACGTGCGAGCCGGGGATCATGGTCGTATCTCGGGACTGACGTTCCGGCATCTGGAGGGTCACACGCACGAACTCGACGTGGACGAGTTGATCTGCGCGATCGGGTTCAAGGCCGATCCGGGACCGATCAAGTCATGGAACCTGGAGTTGCAGCGCAACCAGATTGTGGCCGACCAGACGTCGCTGCAGACGAGCGTCCCCGGCGTGTTTGCGGCAGGCGACATTGCGACCTATCCGGCGAAGTTCAAGCTGATCGCGACCGGGGCCGGGGAAGCGGTGACCGCTGTGAACCACGCCGTGCAGTACATCGATCCAGCGGCGCGGCTGGACGCGGGACATTCGACGACGATCATGGAGAAACGGGAAAAGGCGGCAGCCGCGGCTGACTAGGTTGACGGGCATTGGGAGGTTGATACGGGCCGGTCTCATTTCGAGGCCGGCCCGTTTCGTGCATTGCCGTTGGAGCGTGTTGGCAATCTACGATGAGGCGGGCGGCTACCATCGTCGCTGCGGCGCGAGATGTCTCGACTGCGCTCGACATGACGTGGCGGGCGAATGATGTGTGACGGCAGAGTGCATCCGGTGGCGATGCACCGGAGGTCGGCACAAGACCGGCCAGTACGAGTGGCGAGTCGGACCGCAGGTGAGATTGGGTGCGGCTGGTTTGGGGCGATCGGACACACACGGGCAGGGAAGTTGAGGAATGCCCAGGCTTCGTGCCCGCTGGTCCACCCCTACGAAATCCGCATGCTCCGTGTTTACCGGGATCCGTATTGCCCGTTGTGGTGGTAGCCGCCGAGACCGACCCGGTCGCGTACTTTGGCCATGGTGACGCTGGCATAACTTCGCGCTTTGACGGCGCCGGTCTGGAGGATGCCTTCGATGGTTTCCGGTGACGCCTCCAATTGGGCGAGGCGCTGCTGAATTGGTTCGATTGCCGCCACGACGACGTCACCGAGTTCGGTCTTGAAGGCCCCGTAGCCCTTGCCGACGAACTGTTCCTGAACCTGCTCCGGAGTTTGCTCGGTGAGAATGGCGTACATCGAGATCAGGTTGGTGAGGGCGGGTTTCTGAGGATCGACGACGATTTCACTGCCTGAGTCGGTAACCGCGCGTTTAATCTTGCGGCGGATGACGTCCGGCGTGTCACCAAGGGCTATGTAGCTGTTCGGGTTCGGGGAGCTCTTGCTCATTTTCTTCGACGGATCGTCCAGCGCCATGATCCGGGCGCCTTCCTGTTTGATATCGGCCTGGGGCAGGACGAGCGTTTCACCGTAGCGCTGGTTGAAGCGGTAGGCGACATCGCGGGTGAGTTCAATGTGCTGCTTCTGGTCATCGCCGACCGGTACGAGGTCGGCATCGTAAAGGAGGATGTCGGCGGCTTGAAGCACGGGATAGGTGAAGAGGGCGGAGCTGACGGATTCGTCCTGGCCGCCTGACTTGTCCTTGAACTGGGTCATGCGCCGCAACTCGCCGAATTGCGTCACAGACTGGAGAATCCAGCAGAGCTCGCTGTGCTCGGCGACATCCGACTGCACAAACAGGGTGCAGTGCTCGGGATCGATGCCAGAGGCGACGATGATGTTGGCGAGATTGCGGATGTTGCTGCGCAGGCCCTCGCGGGTCGTGGCCAGCGAGAGGGCGTGGAGATCGACGATGCAGAACGAATTGTCGTAAAGGTCCTGTTGCTTGACCCAGTTGCGGATGGCGCCCAGGTAGTTGCCCAAATGAAAATTACCGGACGGTTGGATGCCGGAAAAGACTCGTGGCTTCCGCGCAGGGGTCTCAACGGACGCCGGCTGGATTGGTTGCTCAATCACCATGTGCTGAACTGTTCCCCTGATTCCCGATCTGCGCCGGGATCGCATCGTGCGGACGGACTCCTGTGCGACAGTATACAAATGGACCCGGTTCGGGATTGGGTCTTGCGGCCCGACCCGACGGCTGGCTCGATCGAAGGAGAGGCGGCGTGCTGCAAACATTCATCACCCAGCGCCGCCATGCCGAACGCTACCGGCAGATCGCGCGCTCGCTCG
>JALZMD010000038.1 GCA_030858375.1 Chloroflexota bacterium | reverse complement strand
ACCGACTTGTAAGACCGCTTACAGCGTTCCTGCACCGCCCAGCCCTACTATGAAAGTACGGCAACGAACTGATTTCTGGTGGATGTCGCCGAAACACATAGCCAGGAGCATTCGGCTCATATACCTGGCGGTTCGCAATTTTAGCTGAAACGGAATCTCGATTGCGCCACTGGGCCCGTGGTCACCGTCCTGCCCTCCGTCCACAAAGGCGAGGACATCACGTTGTAGACAATCGAGTAGCTCGGGCGGCGAGTCCAATCATTGATGAGGTGTGATATGGCGGCACATGCAGTTGATGGCTCGGGGGCACGGGATCCACCCCGATCAGTTCTCGTCGGCAACGTGTTGACCGCCGCATCCTCGAAAGCATGGAGCCAACTGATGCGGTGAGAGATCTCGAATTAGACGATTTTCAAGAAAGGCAACCAATCACGGAGCGCCGATTCGATACCCCAACCATGTCTCGACGAACCGGCCTGAAGCTCACTGGGGCTGCTGGCCTGGCCGCGCTCATCGGCCAACCGCACCTGGGCAGCGTCGGCGCACAATCGGCGCCGCCCGCTCCAGAGGGCTTCGACAAGACCCTGGTGTACATGATGAATGGGGTGTATGACCCCAACGATACCAGTACCGTACCTGATGGAGACACGTTCCTGCGTGAAATCATGGGGTACACCGACGAGGAAGTCGCGAGTGAACTCGACCGTGCTGAAGCGTTCTTCCGGGATCGCTTCGGTCTTGATTTTTCTGAGGCCGAGGCTGTCGATGGCATGAAAACGGTTGAAGGCGCGATGCTGGACACCCGAGGGTTCATGGTCGATCCGCGGAGCGAGTATCGTGCCTACATCATTTCCGACGAGAGCGTACCCGCGGAGGGCTGGGTCGTTCGCGACGGCGGCTGGATGGCAAGTATTCAAGAGGACGGTGCCACACTCCGTGGGGAGTGGGGCGGCGAGGATGGGACCGAGGTTCCCGGTGGATCGTTCCTGGTCTTTGGTGAGTACAACATTGACACTGGGGGCGAGCCGATCGTTATCCACTATGAGTCCGGCTCGCCGATCCTGCCGATGGGGGTGGACGGGATCATGGCGTTCTCCTGTGACCTGCTCCACGAAGAGTGGGGCGAGGGCCGAGCGAACGGCACCGTGCTCGCTCCGGAAGACCTTGGGGATGGAACGGTGAAGCAAAGCACCCGCAACGTCCTGACCTTCCTGCCTCGCTGAGGACTGGCACCATTGATAGCGCGTGTCTCGCCCATCCCACGCTCCGGGTCCCGGAGCGTGGGATGATGCTGATGTGAGCTGAAATTCAAAGATGCTTTCTTTTCGTTCTGGGGAGTGCATCGTAAAGTGGTTCGGCACGCAACTGCTGCACTTAATTGGCCGCACGTTACCCGCCCGAATTTGGATGTCCATCACGTTCGGTACTGCCGAGCCACCATGTGTCCGACACGTATTGGGAGGATTCTGGCAAGCTCGGTCTTCCGAGGCACCTTGGGCTGTGCATATCCGATACGTCGGTGTCAGGCTCGTGATTCACCAGGATTCGTCGTAGGTGGCGAAACCGTGGAGGTAACCACCATGCAGCTTATCGTCTACTTCGATTACACCTGTCCGTATAGTTATGCGGCAGCCGTCTGGCTCCAGCAGGTCGCCACCGTGCAGCATGATCTGGAGATCGAGTGGCGCCCGTTCGTCCTGAATGAGGTCAATCGAGCGTCGGAGGAACATACACCCTTCTGGGAACAGGAGGCAGCGTTACACACCCGGACGGGGCTGGCTTTCCAGGCTGGTCAAGCGGCTGTTCGACAGGGTGACGATGTCGCCGAACGCTTCCGGTTCCTTCTCCAAGAAGCGTTCGATCGCCACCTCGACATTCGCGAGACGGGGACACTGGAAAGCCTTGCTCGTGAGGCACGCCTCGATCTGGATCGGTTTGCCGAGGACCGGCATGACAGGACGCTCTTGTCAGAAGTCGGCCGCAGTCACCAGGAAGCAGTTGCTCAATATGGTGTGTTCGGGACCCCGACGCTGGTCTTTCCAGATGGCTGTGCGGTGTACCTCAAACTCGCTGAACCGCCCCCGGAAACAACGGCTCATCGCATTTTCGAACAGTTGCGCGAACTCGTGGAGCGGCATCCGGCCGTTCAAGAGATCAAGCTGACCCGACCGGAGGAAGCATAATATGGCCGCCCGGTTCATCGTCGTCGGCGCCGATGCGGCCGGTATGAGTGCCGCATCCGAAGCACGGCGTGTCAATCCGGATATGGAAATCGTCGCCTACGACCGCGGAGATTTTGCTTCCTACAGCCAATGCGGACTGCCTTACCTGATCGGCGGCGTAGTCGAGGATCGACAAACGTTGATCGCCAGGACCGTGGAGGAGTTCGCTGCACGCGGAATTGCAGTCAAGCTGGGCCATGAAGTAGTTGGTTTGGATCCGGTGCGACGCGTGGTCAGGGTGCGTCTACGCAACGAAGGTGTAACTGAGCATTCCTATGACAAGCTTCTCCTCGCCACTGGAGCCTCGCCGGTTCCGTCATCGGTCCCCGGCTTCGATCTAGCAGGCATCTTCCATCTGGATGTTATGGAGGATGCTCTCAATCTTCAGGCTTACCTTCGGGAGCACCAGCCAAGACGGGCGGCGATCGTCGGCGGGGGATATATTGGCCTGGAGATG
>JALZMD010000404.1 GCA_030858375.1 Chloroflexota bacterium | reverse complement strand
TTGTTGTACTTCTTCGTGTGGCTTTCATACGTGCCGTTCTTGTGCTGCCAGACGCGGCGCTCGAGGTCACTGGTGATTCCGATATAGGTTTTGCGAGAAAAGCTTGCCATCACGTATATGAAGTATTGCTTCACCGGCTATCGCACCTCTCTTCGAAGTGAGGCCAAGTGTGATGCCATCCCTTGCAGAGCTGCAGCGACCGACTGCAGAGGTGCCTCTCGACAAACTCGAAGTTGGTTGTCAACGAACCACCAAAGATTTCTCGCAAGCTCGAAATGACAACCGGGTTGTCCCGCGCCACCCTACCCCATCGCGTCGGCCCGGATGTCGTCGACCGTCTCGATCGCCTCGTCACCCTCGCGAAAGGTGCTGGCAAGCCCCTGGCTGACCCGCTCCAGGGTGACCGCCAGTGTTTCGTCGCCGGCGTCGACATGTTCGAATGCGACGCCATTGGCATCGAGATACGCCTCGAACAACTCGAGTTGGGCCTGGCGGTGGACCGCCGCCGACTGGGTCGAAACAAGGATCACCGGTACGTCGACCACCGCCGCGAACGTCGCCGGCGTCCGCAACGCGAACCGGTCCGGGTTCGTCAGGGGCATCCCATAGTTGGCGCTGACCCAGTTGCGCCAGGCCGGTGCAGCCTCGCCAAGCTCGATCGCCCAATCCGTGATCGGGTCGATCGCCACAATCGTGGAATAGATCCCTGGTCGGGCCCCGGCCGTCAGCAGCGCCAATGTCCCGCCGAAGCCAACGCCGACCAGGGCCAGCTTGGCGTCGTCGATATCGTTGGATTCGCCAAGGCCGTAGCCCGCCTCGGCGATATCGGACGTCTCGATTTCGCTGGACGCCAGGTCGGCCAAATCCTGTTCGATCGCCTTGCCGAATCCGGTCGAGCCGTGCAACAGCGGGGTAAAGACCGACAGACCGGTGCTGGCCAGGGCCTGCTCCTCAAGGCTGAATTCGCCCCGGCGGATCGCCAGCGGTCCATCGGGCAGGTAGACGATCCCCGGGGCGGGACCGACCGTCCCGTGGGTCCGGTAGAGCATGCCTGAAAATTGCTCTTCGGCACCGATGGCGAATTCGAACGGGACAGGGTGCCGCAGCGTGACACCAGCCGTCGAGGTTTCGTCGGGAACGCGGACTGGCGTGCGGTCGGACGTGGCGAGGTTTTCCTGGGCCAGGAAACCGAACGGCTTTTGCGGCGCGCTGAACCCGTAGATCACGCGCTTGTCCTTGAGCCAGCGTGGGGAATAGACCACCCCTTCGCTGGGATCGAGGGCAACGGCACCCGAGGCGTGAAGCCCACGCTCGCAGCAGACTGTGGCAAACCCCTCCGAACGGACGTAGACGAGACGTGCCTCGGTGGGGTGAAAGCGGGGCTCGGTCTTGTCGCCCGATTCCCTGGTGACGGCCCAACCCGCCTTGTTGTCGGCATTGATAACGGAAATCGAGAGCCAGTCACCATCCTGGGTGACGTACGCCACCAGGTTGCGGCCAGCGACCCAATCCAGCGAATGCCGTACCGCGCTGGCTTTGGCGCTGGTCAGGTCCGTGAGCTCACCAGTCTCCGGTGAGTAAACGAAGATGTCGGCGTGCTCCAGCCCTTCGGCACGTTTGCGGGTGAAGGACAGGAACCGTCCATCACGGGACCAGACCGGCTCCCGGTCGTCGCTGGCGCTCCAGGTCAGGAGTTCGGCAATCGTCGGCTCTTCCCCGACGGTGGTTGCCAGGGCAATTGCATCACGACGATCTCGGTTGCTGACAAAGGCAATGATGTTGCCATCGGGTGACCAGCGCGGCGACCGTTCCGAGCCGGGGCCCCAGGTCAGCGGCCGGGGGGCACTCACCGGTTCGGAGGCAAGTCCGGCCGGGACTGGCTCGACCTCCGGGGCTTCGTCGAGCAGTCCGGTTTCGGCGGCGGAAGCAGCTTCTTCCGCGTCCACGTACGTCGCTCGCAGATTGGACGCGGCTTCCGCATCGTCGGTGACCACATCGGCGGCGGCGGTAAGCGCGTCGGCCGGCTCGGCAGCTTCGGCATCAGCCTGCTCAGCCTGGGCTTCGGTCACCTCCGCATCCTCTTCGACGGCAGCTACCACGATCGGCTCCGCGGAGATATCGACCGGCGAAGGTACGAGCCAGACCGCTGTGCGATCCTCGCCTTCGACCGTTCCCGCCAACGCCAGCATCCGGCCATCTGGTGACCACTGTGGTCCGCGGATCAGGCGGCCAGAATCGGGGTCGCGCTCGACGACCGGCTCGAACGGAAGATCGACCGGTTGCGGATCCCCGCCATCGACCGGCGAGAGCCAGAGCCGGACGCTGCCGTCGCTTCCCTGCTGGAGATAGGCGAGCCAGGCTCCATCAGGTGATGCTTCCGGTGTCAGCGGGATCGCCTGGTGCAGCGCAAACAACGGCGTCGGCTCGAACGGTGGCGCCTCCGGCGCATCGGAATCCATGGGATCACTGTCGGCGTTCGCGCCGATCAGCCCATCAGCGGCGTCGATCATGCCCACTTCGTCGGTCCCAGGGAGGGTGGTGGTTTCCGGCTCATCATTCACGTCAGCATCAACAGGAGTGGATCGTGAGGAGGTGGTATCCGTCATGCAGTAGTCTCTCTCGTGTACAAGTCCTGGCATCGCTGGCTACCTGTTGCCAGCACGCCAGTTCCCAGACGCAACCTCGTCGCGCGCAATCACATCAGTGATCGTCACCTTATTTCGCGTATCGATGTTCGTCTGGGTTGGTCACGAGCGCGACCGCACACGACGCCCCCGGGGCCATGCTCGAGGTGGATCGCGCATGCTTTCGTCACTTACCGAAAGAACCGGCGTTGGCGTTTCGTCGTGTGGACAACGAATGCGCAGGATGCCGGTTTGCTCCGTGCTCGGTATATGGTAGCCGGGCAATCGAGACACTGCCAGAGCCGGATGGCGTGGGAATCGTCATGGCCCACGCCACCGGCTCATCGCCTCCCTGCCACAGCCGGGCCTCCGGTGGCGCGCCACCTGGCCAGGAGTGCGAACTGGAGCATTGTCAACGCGGCGCCCAGGACGATGAGTCCGCTGGTATTGCTTCCTGCCGGTTCACCGGCGCCGGTTGCCGGTAGCGCATTGATCCGCAAGACCGCCTCGTCCGTACCGGAGACATTCGCGGTGAACCGGGCGCTCGACTCCCGGGCGACTGGGGCGTCCTGGTCGGCGACCTGGATCGGCGCTCGAATCGGTCCAGTTGCTCCCGGCGGCGGAGTCGGCGGCACCTCCTCCACGCGCCTGGCGAGCGACAACGTCACCTCTACCGTGTGGAGCTGACCGGGCCGCACCGAGACCGACGAAAACCCATTCTCATACGGTCCGGCGTCGACGATCGAAATATCCTGCCAACCCTGGATGATCCGTTCGAACTCAATCTTGGTCCCGCTGGCAACGGCCCCAACCGGTTGGCAGATCTCCGAAACGCAGACGGTTGTCCGATCCGAGACTGACCCTCCATCCGCCGTCCGCAGGACGACAACCACAACGGCTGGGGCAACGCCTTCGTTGTCGGTTTCGTCCGTTGGTACGCCTTCGGTTTCGTCCGGAATCTCGCCTTCCTCCACTGGTTCGGTTGCCGTTGGTTCCGTGGGGGGAGGCGACACGACGATTCCACCCGTACCAAGGTCGCCGGTTGGCGGCACGGTCGGCCCCGGACTCGATTGAACCGTCTCTCCTGGTTTCACGTCGCCAGGTGGCGTCTCGGTTTGGGCCATCGCCGACGATGCCATCAGCATTGCCGCGATCCCTATCGTCACCAGGCAGACGACGCTCAGCCAAAGCGCCTGCGCAGGCTTCATCCCTCGCATGACTTCCTCGATTCCGAGACGTTGAGTAGATTCGGGCTGGACCGTTCCGGCGTTGCATGGACCCGGAAGCCAGCATCCGGTATGCGCACATCGGTACGCTGGATGCGCAATTCGGAAATGGGCGGCCCCGCTGGAGGTCGCCCACACCATGGTTCACGCCCTGATCTGACGCGCCATCTTCCTTGAATCAGTATCTGGTGCCAAAGGCAGGAAATCAATACCGATAGTCCGAATTACGTGGTTCCCACAATGAAGTATGGAGGACCATGCCGCCTGGCCCAGCCGTTGAATCATATAAACATAACATTCGACAGTGGATATGGCCGGGCCCGGACTCGCTCAACATAACTACATTGGAGATGGTCCGCCAGTGGCGTGGTGGTGAAGAAAGTGTCAGCCCAGGCCCTCGGGATCCAGGTCCCCGTTTGCCACGAACCGGGCCGATCCGGTAAGCCGAATCCCGGTCACACGATCATCTTCCACCAGGAACCGGACTGTCAGCACCTGGCCGCTGCTGACGACAACCGAGACTGGTTGCGACACCAGGCCCGCCGTGACAGCGACGATAGCGGATGCCGCGGCTCCCGTGCCACAGGCGAGAGTCTCGGCCTCGACGCCGCGCTCGTATGTTCGCATCCGGATCGTCTGGCCGTCGATCACATGCATCGCGTTAACGTTGACCCCGGCCGGGGCGAACGCCTCGTGGTTCCTGACCGCCTGGCCCCAGCGGGCAAATCCCCCAGCATCGGCAAACGCATCGGCGTCATCGACCACCGTCACCACATGCGGTACACCGACCCGCAACCGGGCGAACGCATTGGTGCGGCTATTGATGCTCAACGCCAACAGATCGCCGGGTAAGCCGGCATCGGCCATCCAGATTTCGACGGCCGGGTTATTGTGGGCGTCGACCACCTCAGCCTCGACATCGCCCGCTTCGGTCTCGAACCTGCACAACGCCGGGGCGATGCCGTGCCGGACAGCAAACCGCGCCCCACACATCGCCCCATTGCCGCACATTTCGCCACCCGACCCGTCAGCGTTGAGATAGCGCCAGCGAAAATCGACATCCGGTCGGGTGGGCAATTCGATCAGGATCACGCCGTCGGCACCGAGCCCCAGCCCGCGCCGGCAGACCGCCCGCGTGAAGGGCGCGATCGCGTCCCCGGCCAGGATGCCATCGCGGTTATCGATCACCACGAAGTCGTTGCCGCTGCCAGACATCTTCGTGAACGGAATTCTGGAGTCGTCCTGAAATCCCACTTCATTCCCTCAAGAGATCGGTCACGGCCAGAAGATCAGCCACAGCCCACCCACCTCGGACCGGCAAGACTGCCCGGTAACCACTGGTGCCCCAGCATCGTCTCTTGCCGGCCCTACCCACGTAGGCAGTGAATGGCGGTAGTCCAAAGCCCACCAGCACGCTGAACCTGCCGGATGCAGCTTTACCGTAACCCCTGGCCAACTAACGATCGCCCGCTTTTCGCCGAACCCGAGATTGTCCAGGTGGACTCGTTCGGTGTGGAACATATCGCCCAGGTGGGCTGCCAGCATTCCCCTGGCCCAGCCCGCCTGCAAAACACCGCGCGTTTGCTGCCTGAAGCCAAGGGCCTATACTGTATGGGCACGGGAAGTTCACCTTTCCCGTGCCGGGCCCCGGCTGCTATCTAACAGTGCGGGGCCATTTCATGGCCAGCATCAGCCAGGGGGCCACTATCTTCCAGCACGACGAAGTGCGCCCGATGGCCCGCTGCTGGCGGGCCGCAGATTGCCGGTCCTGCGGATTGTTGGCGAAGTCGATACTGGGAAGCGTTGCGCTTGACCATGTGGCATGCCTCCCCACCAAAGACTATCTTCATCGCCTCGTGAACCCTATGGAGGCCCCACCCTTCCATTGAGAATCAAGGCTTCCTTGGCTGCACCTCGGCCGGAATCGGGCACTGGTAGGGCCGTCCCGCGGTCGAGGCCGCGAACTCGTCCTTTGCCCGTTGCAGCAGGGCCGGGTCGAGCACGAAGTCGGCCGCCGTCGTCGCCATGCCTTTCGCCGCGTGCAGCATCCCCTTGTGCCCGATCGAGACCCCACCCGTGGACGTGTTGGCCCACGAGTGCCCCGGCACGCCAAGTGCGAAACACGTCGTCCGGAACTGCGAGGTCGGCGTGATCCACGAAACGTCGGCGACGTCGGTCGAACCCGAACCCAGCTCGCCCGCGTCGCGCATCGGCCAGACCTCGGCCGAAAGCCCATCGTTCACGATCGAGGCGGGGACGTGCCGCTTCGTCAGCAAGGCGGCGCGGAGATCCTCCGGGTATTGACTCGCCACAGCCCTGCCATAGGCGTACTCCTCGTCGGAGAACGCGATCGGGCCAAGC
>JALZMD010000298.1 GCA_030858375.1 Chloroflexota bacterium | reverse complement strand
TCGCGTACGGGAACAAGGTCATGTCCACCGTTGCCGGAATTGCCGTGGGGCTGGCGGTGACGGGGTACATGGCTGGCCTGCTCCCTTATCGCAGCATGTCGACAGAGTACGGCCCCGCTATCCGCGTGACGCCCCCCCCGACGGCGGCGGACACGCAGTCGGCGACCTCGACCGCATTGCCCATGTGAAGGTGTTCGCACCGGTGAGCTGGCATCCGCGCGAGGTCGTGCCGGCCACCGTACCCGCACGCGCGGCCATGGATCCGGAGCGGGATTCCCGTCATGGCGGATGTCAGTGCCGGTGGGCATGGCGGCTCGCGGCCGACGATCGGGTGGCCCCGAGCGCGGTGCGACATGCTACCCGGCCCGCCTCGGTATCGAGTGAGCACATTGCCGCTCCGCTCGACCCTTTGGTCACCGTTTCGGGCTGCAAGGTCACGTGCGCGATTCCGAATCGCGTGCGGAGCAGCGCCGTCAATTCGTCCAACACCTCGTGCCAGGCACGGTTGCCGGTGACCTCGACATGGCAGCTCAGCGCTACCAGGCCGGATGTGACCGTCCAGATGTGCAGGTCGTGGGCCCCGGCCACGCCGTTCACCGCGGCCATCGCCTCACGCACCAGAGCGGGGTCGATGTCCTTCGGCGCTTCGTCTGGTTCGATCGTTCTCGGCGAGCGGCATGCAACACAAGGCGTCTCCGCGATCCTGGCACGCACGATTCGATAAGTATCTTCCGCTATCGTTCGAGGTGGGTGCCATGGCCCAATGGCGCTGGCGGCCAGATCGTCCTGGGGCATTGATGCATCACCGGGTTGCGTTCCTCGCCTATTCTTTTGATCGATGGACAAGCCCACGCACCGGGCTCCACCGTGTCCTGTCAAAAGGAAGTATCAGGTCGCGCTTCGTCACCGTCCGCGAACGATCGGCTGGCGTTCTATTGCCTCTTTGCATGGGTGGCAATGATCGGGGAGGACGTATGAATCGGATTGCATCACCTCGTCCAGATCAGCAGGCGGCTGTCGCGGATGCCCAAACCGGGACTGGCGTTCAGCCACCGCGTTGGCGCCGGTGGATGATGCCATTCGGCATCGTGGCCGTTGCCTTGATTGCGGTTGCCACCTGGTGGATGTCGGCATCGGTCAACGGTGATGCCCGCACCGTCCCGATTGCGACGCTCGATACGCCCGACTTCCATTCCCTGTTGGTGGATCCGGCCAATCCCGATCGTATCCTGTTCGGAAGCCACGCCGGTATCCAGGAAAGTACCGATGGTGGGTTTACCTGGGCAGACGGCACGCTGCGCGACACCGACGCGATGCAGCTGACAGTGAGTCCGAACGCTCCGGAAACCATCTACGTCACCGGTCACGACGTGTTCCAGATTAGTCACGATGGTGGGCAAACGTGGCAACCGCAGGTACATGACCTGCCCGGTACCGACATCCATGGGTTTGCGCAGGACCCCGGCGATCCACGGCGGCTCTACGCTTCCGTCGTCGGCAAGGGGACGTTTACGTCGGGCGATCGCGGGGCGACCTGGCAATCCCTGCCCGATCAGCCGCCGGGCAGCGGCGTGCTGGCCGCCGGTCTTGGAGTCCTCTATTCCGGGTCTGGCCCCGACCTGATGGCAAGTGACGACGGAGGGCGAACGTGGCAAACTCGCTCGATCCTGTCGAGTGGCCAGGTCATCAGCCTGGCCGTTTCGAGCAGCGAACCGCAAACGATCTACGCCGGAACTCCAAACGGGATTGCCAGGAGTACGGACGCTGGAGCTACGTGGACCCCGCTTGGACCGGATGGCGTACCGGTCCTGGCGGTCGCCGTCTCCCCCACCGATTCAGCCCAGGTGCTGATCGTCAGTAATGAAGGAGCGGTCTACCGGACTGACGACGGTGGTGAAACCTGGCGTTCCTGAGCCACTCGCCCCGGCTCGGTTCAGGGCGGCCTCCATGTGGGACTCCAACGAGTCATCGACGGCGCGTTCCAACCTGATCGCCTCGATTCGCGCCCCTTCCGCAGCATATCCGAGCTTCCTGACAAGGTAACGTTCGAGCAGGCGGCGACGGTGGCGTGCGGAGGCGGCGATCGCCAGGCCGGTATCAGTCAGGCGAACGCCGTAGTAGGGCGCGTGGGTGACCAGCCCCCGGACATGCAGTCGCTTGACCATGTTGGTTACCGAGGGAGAGGAGACGCCGAGGTGCTCCGCGATCCGCTGGGTGGTAACCGGAATCTGGCCATCGCCCAGCCGGTCGATTGCCCCTAGGTAATCGCGCATGGCCAGGGTCACCTCGGCCCCGCGCGCGTCGTTTGTGGTGGTCATGCGGAAACGAGCAGGGCGGTGGCGTACATGATCGCCAGTCCGGCCGCGAATCCACCAAAGGTCGACCAGGTGATGGCCGGCTCGTCAGCCTTCTGTTGGTCCCGCAGGATCAGCTTGCTGACTTCAATGACCACCTGCACAATCGCGCCAATGCCGATGGCGAGGAACACCGTGGTCCAGAGCGGCGAGTAGACAAAGGCGCCGATCCAGGTGCCCAGGATCGCCGGTGCGCCGGCGATCGCCGCCAACGCCACGAAGTGGTACAGGCGAGGACGATTCCGGACCAGCGGCGCGGCGATGCCGACGCCTTCGGTGACGTTGTGGAGGGTGAAGCCAATGATCAGGAACACGCCCAGCGCCGCCTCGCCGAGGGCGAATGCGGCACCGATTGCCAATCCCTCACCCATGTTGTGGAGCCCGATGCCGGTCGCGATCTGGTACGACAGCGACACCCCACTGGCGCTCCCGATCCGTTGCCGCAGCAGGTGCCCGAACAGCGTTAGGAACGCGACCGTCAACAGCACGATCGCCGGGATCAGGACCGGTGCATCGAAGGCCCCGGCTACGGTAAGACCGACTTCCTGGGCTTCTTCCCACATGTCGATCGTGAGAAAGACGAGCAGCCCGACCGTGAGCGCCAGGACGAATGACATTCCTTTCCGGCCCAGCCGGTGCATGGAGGGATACCAGAGCAGGCCCAACGCAACTGGCACGACGCCGACGTAGAAACCAATCAGCGCAAAGCGGGTGAAGCTTTCGGTATCGGTTTGGGGACTCTGGAGGGCGACCGCGATTTCGGCCGGAAACGCCACCCCGGTTTCGGAAATCATGTTGATCGC
>JALZMD010000376.1 GCA_030858375.1 Chloroflexota bacterium | reverse complement strand
GCCGAAATCACGAACATCGGCAATGGGCGGGGGCGCATGCGAGCCGAAGACCGCGAGGGTCGATCAGTTATACTTTTCTCGACCGAGTGGGACCTTCGATTCGCCGTGGAAAACGCATCCGGCGTCGAATTCAGCGCTCTCGCCGGAATCTGATCGCGTTCAATTGGCCGGGGCCCTTTCCTTGACTGTCTTTCACCGTAAGACGACCGGGTACGCCGCAGAACCGTGCGCGCTCGCGTAGCTGCCGATGTGAACTGTGGCGCGGGCTCTGTTGCTCGTGAGAGGACAACGAAATGTCCCAGTTGGTGGTATCGATCTCCGATCTTCCCCTGCTCTCTCCCATCGGTCGAGGGCCAATTCCAGGAGAGCGCTTGCTCGAAGGTCGAGCATTCGGATTGGGCCACTTAACGCTCGTTCTGGGCCAAACCCCAGCGGGCCAGGGGACGCGTCTGCACTCTCACGACTTCGAAGAAGTCATCGTCGTGCACGCGGGTCGGGGCATGTTCACGGTCGGCGACCTGACAGCCGAGGTTGGGCCAGGGGAGATCGTGATCATACCGCCCGACATCCCGCATCTATTCATCAACCATACACAAGACATTCTCTACCACACGGACGTATTCGCGTCAGACAGCTTCACCGTGAACGTGCTGGAAGAGTAGTTCCGAAAACCCTGTTGCAAAACGCCGGGCTGGCGTTGCGCAAGACACGGGGTTGCCGGCAACGACACTGTAATTCGGAATCCGAATACATCGTGCTGGAACACGACATCCGGCTGGCGACCTTCCGCGATACATTGGACGTCAACGCGCTTTCGCCGCACTCGTGGCAAGCGGTTCCCCACTATTACATGACATCGCGACCCTACTATAACTATCCGCACACATTCGGCCTGCTCTTCGGCCCCGGGTTATACGCCAGGTACCGGGAGGACGCCGACACGTTGCGCGGGCAGTTCGAGGAATTGCTGGCTTCTAACGGCAATGCCGATGCGGCGACGCTTGTGGCGCGGTTCGGATTTGACCTGCGTTCACCTGATTTCTGGGAGGGCTGCCTGGACGTTGTCCGCACCGACATCGACCAATTCGTCGGACTCGTAGAGGGCAGGTTCCTAATTCCTGAGGCAGCCGTTAAACAGGCTTCGCCATCGTTCTAACGGTTCGCCGTTGCGCTCGCACTGCTCGGAATCGTGTCGTGGTGAGCGAGTAGAATGCCTGCGGATCCGCATTCAGCGTGCTGTCGCGGGCCTCGGTCGATACTCAAGGCAGAGAACCAGCGCAGCCTGCCGAATTGGCAATCGTTTCCTTTACCGCCACGATGGGGTGAGCGCATTCGCCCACGGCCGACGGGATGTGCCGCTCGATTTACAGTTGAACATATGACACGTTCGAACGGGAGTAACAGCATGGCAATGACAACCGCATCGGCGCTGCCCACCTGGGATATGACCACGATCTACCCGGGTCCACAATCCGGTGAATATGAAGCGGCCGTGAAAGACCTTGCAACAAGGCTCGATAGTCTCGATCAGATAATGGGCAAGGCGGAGGCGCTTGGCGAGCGCGCCGGTGCCGGTGTCACCTCAACGTTCGAGACGCTCCTGCGGGACGCCGACGCTGCAGCGATCATCGCCAACCGGAACGGATCGTTCCTTTACGGTTACATTTCCGTGGACTCACGGGACCAGGTTGCCCAGGCGAAAATGAGCGAACTCGAACTGGTGCTCTCTCGATTCTCGAAGTTCTCAACGAGATTCACTGCCTGGCTGGGAACCATTGATATAGACGCGCTGATCGCATCGTCGGAGGCCGCCAAGGCACACACCTTCCAGCTTCAGCAGGCGGCAATCAATGCCCGGCACTTGATGGAGCCCGGCCAGGAAGAACTCGCCGCCGAGCTGACCCTGTCCGGCGGATCGGCCTGGGCCCGGCTCGACGACGACATCACCTCGCAGATCATGGTGCCATTCGAGAACGACGAGGGCGTGGTCGACATGCTCCCAATGCCGGAGATCCGCAACCTCGCGATGTCAGCCGACCGCGGTGTCCGGCGCCGGGCCTACGAGGCTGAACTCGCCGCCTGGAAACTGTGGCAAACACCGATCGCGGCCGCCCTGAACGGGATCAAGGGCGAACATTCGACGCTTGCCACGAGGCGTGGCTGGGATTCCATCCTCGACCAGGCGCTCC
>JALZMD010000297.1 GCA_030858375.1 Chloroflexota bacterium | reverse complement strand
ATCCATTCGTCTCGGAATGGTCGCCGCCTTTGCCGTCCTCGCCATATCCGTGCCCGCCGGTCTCGCGCAGACCCCGGTCGCTACCCCGGTGGCTGCGGACGGCCCGCATCCCGCCCACATCCATTCCGGTAGCTGCGCCGAGCTGGGTGATGTCGTCTTCCCATTGACAAGCGTCGAGGCCCTTTCGGGAGAGGCCGTCGGTTCGGAGACGGCACACGAGGTGAAAACCAGCAACACATTCCTGGATGTTTCGCTCGATGACATCCTCGCCGGCGATCACGCCATCAATGTCCACCTGAGTGACGAGGAAATCGGCGCATACATCGCCTGCGGCGACATTGGCGGCGTACTGGTCGAGGACGAGGATGGTGGAAGTAACCTGATTATCGCCCTCGGCGAGTTGAATGATTCCGGCGACTCTGGCGTTGTATGGCTCGGGGCGGCTGGCGAGCAGACCGAAATCTCCATTACGCTGATCGAGCCGGACGAGCTGGACTAGCGTTTTCTCTACAAATCTCTTTTCCAACCAGCAGTTGGCACCTATACGTGTGTGCCGGCTGCTGGTTCTCTTTTGCCTGCCTGCCCTGTCACAGGGCGCGACAGCGACCCTTGGGTGGGACTTCTTGCGGGTTAGTCGTCGTGGGAAATGTCGAGGTCGAGATCCGGAACGGTCGCTTCCGCAATGTGCAGGGCGCGGTCGAGCGCGAGCAAGACGCCCCGTTTGACGTGGTGCTCGAAGACGGCCCGTTGGTCGTCCGGCGAGAGCTGCTGGAACTCCGTCCAGTTTTCCGCAGGCAACTGGCGAATGTGTGCCGGGAGCGACTCCCAGCGACGTTCGACAAAGCTTGACGTATCGTTTAGCGCTTCCTGGTACGCTCGTTCCCGCAGGGCGCGGGTGAGGGGCCGGAGATGGTGGGATTGGTCCATGGTGGGTGCTCCTGAGCGGGTGGGTAGCGGCTTCCCACACGCTGCGCCTGGTGCATTCATCCCCATGGTAGCAACTCGGAATGGAAAGGATGTCATCGGAGGGCTAATTGGATAGCCCGCCGTCGATAGCAGTGCCGGTAGTGGGTCCGTGAGCCATGAACGGATATCGGGATCGCGGGGTGCCCACGCTGGTTCGGCTGGTGGCCGTTCTTCAGGGTCGAGGCACAGGGCGAGAACGCTATTCCTGGCCCGGAATGAAGGCGTCCATATCGGCAACCGTCAGCAGGCGCTCGTATTCCGGCTGCCAAAAGAGATGACCCAGTTCGACGCCGGTCAACACTTCGTAGATCAACACCAGTTCTTCCGTCTCGCCGGAGGCAACCCCGATCTCGCTTTCGGATGGGATCAGGTCGGACCCTTCCGCAGCATCGGCCCACGATCGGCTGTAGAAGAAGCCGTCGACATCCTGAAGCCGGAAATCGTCCGCCCGCACGATCAGGCTGCCTCGTGAACCAAGGTTCGTGACGTCGACCATGATCGCCACGTACTGTGATCCCGCGTGCGGCACATAGTACTCGCTGTATTCATCCCAGTTCAGGATCACCTCGGTGGCGCGCAGCCGGGCGATTTCACTGCCACTTTCCGACACGAAGCTGATAGTGTCGCCAGGCACCGGGTTGGGAACGTTAATGACTGGGCCATCCGGTGTCGATTCCTGGGCAAGGACGCCCGCCGATCCTGGAATGAGTGAAAGGACCAGCGCGGTCGCCAGCATCCACAGACCGAGCAAGCGACGCATACCATGCCTCCAGCTACACATGCGATAGGGAGAAACCACCCTGGCTGGCTCCTGCCGGGCCGCGTTCGAGATGGGTTCCTGCCAGGACATTCGTCTTGTCAAGCCCGTCCCTGGCTGGTACGGGTCGTTCCAAGAAAGGACGTTGACACTATCGCAATGGTTCCCTGTCTCGTGCATCGCCCGATCTCAAAGGAGCACCGCTGCCCGGTGAGACGGGCAGGGGTTTGGCGCTGTGCCAGCAAAGCAGCCAGGTGAAAAGCTACTCGCCTTCGAGCTGCGCCATCGTGATCAGCACACCGCTATCCGGCTGCCAGTGCAGGTGGGCAAGCGCCTCGTCCTCGAACACTTCGAAGACGATCGTGAACTCTTCCGAATCGCCCGAGGCCAGGCTCACCGCATCCTCGAGTAGGGGTGGTTCGGCCGTTTCGCTCGAGGCGAACGAGGTGCTCCAGAGGTACCCTTCGGCGGTCTGGAGGCTGAAGTCATAATCGTCGACCTCGATCGCGCCACGCGAGATCGTGCTCTCGACAACGACGGTGAAGGCCACGTATTCCGACCCTCGTTCCGGCTCGTAGAACTCCTCGAAATCCTCCCAGCCGCGTTCAATCCCGGTCACCGTTGCCGTGCCGGACGGATCGCCATTCTCACCGTAGTACGTCACGGTGTCGCCGATGGCGGGATCGATGGGATTCGTCCCGTCGCTCGGTCCGGATGCTTCACCGGCTCCCACCTCGGGCGTGGCATCGTCCTGGGCGGTCGCGAAGGCCGCTGAACTGCCCAACAGGAAGAGCGTTGCGAGCAACGCCAGCAAGAATTTCCGCATACTGAGACCCTCCGAACATAAAACCCTGGTTCGCGCACTTTCGCGAACCGCTTATCGGTGCGGACCCCGTAGGCCACACGACGTTCGACTGTACCACCCGTGTGCAAGGCGGTGCACTCGCCTACACGAATAGCCGGCCGCTCCTCGTTCCAACGACCAGGCGCCGCCAATGGTTCCACCGTAACCAACGGGTGCCCAAAACCATGACCCCATTTGGAAGGGCCAATGCGTTCGCTGGGCACGGTGTCGATAAGAACATATGTTCTTATCGACACCGTAGAAAGAGTATCCACCATGACTGACAAACAACGCTTTCCACACTGCCAACCAGTGGATCCACTATCCCGCGAGAACACCATGGACGCGGAATCCACGACTTACCAGCACGCGCTTGACTCGGGTGAACTGGCCCATCTGCGCAACACACCGATCAACCGCCTCATTCAGCAGGCGGCGGTTGACGTGAGCGAGCGAGGGGTGGTCGATGAGCTCGGCGCCCTCCGTATCGTGCTCACCCGGCTTGTCAACGAGCAGGAGAATCTCGATCTCCTGACCGCCAACGTGACCCGGGTTGCCGGTGTCGCGCTCCAGGCCGCCCGCACCCAGCGACTCATCGGCGAGGGAACCACGGAGATGATTGCCGGAGCCCTCGCCCTGATCATCGACGAAATCCGCAAGGACCGACGTGCCCAGGCCCTGAACCCCGACCCTGTTCCCGACCTCGCTGAAAGGCTGTCCCCATGACCACTACCGATCGCTTCCGTGAACAGCTGATCATTGGCCGCCCTACCCATCACCACGACCCGCCGGGCGACCACGACCCGCTCGATCTTCGACCCGCCACCGCTTTCGAAGCGATCACCCGTCACATGGTGGAATCACTGACGGAGGAGTTGCGGGAGATCAAGAGCCGCCTCAACGGCCTGATCTTCATGATGGTCGGGGCCATCCTGCTGGAAATCGTCTCCCGGATGATGGCGGCATGAGCACCCGCACCCGTTTCCCCACCCTCTACCGGATCGTCACCGACCTCGAAGCATTTTCGTCAATGCTGCTCCCCGAGCGGACGCTCCGTTCCTACCAGCTGGCCCCGGCCCGG
The DNA here is from genome assembly GCA_030858375.1 of Chloroflexota bacterium. Classification (GTDB taxonomy): domain Bacteria; phylum Chloroflexota; class Chloroflexia; order Thermomicrobiales; family UBA6265; genus JACCYX01. The sequence continues at coordinate 554 of JALZMD010000297.1, read as the reverse complement.
GCGATCCTCGACAGCATCACCCAAGGCCGGGGCGATCAGTTCGCGGTGGTCTTCAGCCGCCAGGCCGGCAAGGATGAAATGCTGGCCCAGCTCCTGTCGTTCCTGCTCCTCCAGCAATTTCGTCAAGACGGCACGGCGATCGTCGCCGCTCCCACGCTCCGGCCGCAGGCGACGATTTCACGTGATCGCCTGCGCGACCGGCTACACGCCAACCCGCTCACCAAACCCATGCTGCGTATGACTGGAAATTCGGTTCGGTTGGGGCGGGCCCAGGCGACGTTCGTCTCGGCCGCGCCGGGCGCCAACGCCCGCGGCCAAACCGCCGACCTGTTGCTGGTCGCCAACGAGGCCCAGGATATCGATCCCGCAGTCTGGGACGCCGTCTTCGACCCGATGGCCGCGAGCAACAACGCGACGACGGTCTTCATGGGCACGGTCTGGAGCGGAACCACCCTCCTCGCCCGCCAGATGCGGTACCTGCGCGAGTTGGAATCGATCGACGGCCGCCAGCGCGTCTGGCTCGTGCCGTGGACCACGGTCGCCGAGGATATTCC
>JALZMD010000327.1 GCA_030858375.1 Chloroflexota bacterium | reverse complement strand
CTCGCCAAGCGCGGTGGTGCTGGCCTTCACCCTGTTTCTCTACGGCTTCGGGTTTGGGGCGACCGATGTCGCGATGAACGCCCAGGGCGTCACGGTGGAGCACCGGCTGAAGAAGCCGATCATGGGGTCGCTGCACGGCTACTTCAGTCTGGGAGCACTTGTCGGCGGCGCGATCAGCGCCGTGTTCGCCCAATTCGATATCGGCCTCGAGGTGAACCTGCTCGCCTTCGCGGTGCTCGGGTTCGTGCTGGTAGCTTGGGCAAAATCGGGCCAGATCCGGGATGAGGCGATCCCGGCGGACGACGTCCCGAAAAAGAAAGGCATGCGCTTCTCGCTGCCGCCGCGTGTGCTCTGGCCGCTCGGCGTGATCGCCTTTTGCGGTGCGGTCGGCGAAGGTGCGATGGCCGATTGGGGCGCCCTCTACATCCATGACGAACTCGGCGGCACCGAGGGTGTGGCGGCATTCGCGTTCACCGTCTTCTCGTTCACGATGCTGGTCGGGCGCTTCGCCGGGGACAAGATCGTCGCGGTCTTCGGGCCCGGCCTGGTCGTGCGGGTTGGCGCCATCGTCTCCGCGATAGGCATGACGGCCGGCCTGCTGCTGGGGACGACGACATCCGCGATCGCCGGGTTTGCCGTGATGGGGATCGGGCTGGCGTTCGTCTTCCCGGTGGTGTACAGCGCGGCCGGATCGACGCCGGATATCCCCAGCGGCCGGGGCGTTGCCGCCGTGGCGACGATCGGATACACCGGCTTCCTCGCCGGGCCACCACTACTGGGATTCCTGGCGCGGGTGACCTCGATCCAGACCTCATTGATCGTCGTCGCGGTGCTGATCGCGATCATCGCGCCGTTCACCCCGGCGCTCGACAAATCCAAACGCCGCTCGGACGACCACGAAACCAACCTCGCTAACGCCGTCTGAGCCGTTGACGCGCCGTTGACGGGGCCCAGGGAGAATGGCACGGCTGGACGCCACCGGGCGTCCACGGTCGATCAGGGTCGAAAGGACCAATCCCGTACCTCGCATGATTGCCCGATTCTCCTCGCCCAGCCCACGTGTGGCCGTGTCATCCCTCTTCTTCGTCACCGGATTGCTGGCCGGCACGTGGATTGGACGGATTCCGACCGTCACGTCCAACCTCGATCTCGACCCGGGTGAAATCGGGCTGCTGTTGCTGTTCTTTTCGGTCGGCTCGCTCGTCTCCTTCCAGGCAATTGGTCACCTGATCGAGCGGTTTGACACCCGGTGGTGCGCCGGCGCCGCCGGCCTGCTGATGTGCGGTGCGCTGCCGCTCGCGGCACTCGCCCCCAACCAGGCAACCTTCGCCACTGCCCTGTTCACACTTGGGTTCGGGATCGGCGCCACCAGCGTGGCGATGAACGCCCAGGCCGTGAGCGTGCAGCGACTCGCCGCACGTCCAATCATGCACGCCCTGCATGGGTTGTTCACGCTAGGAATGCTGGCCGGGTCGCTGGTGGGCGGCCTGCTGTCCGGAGCAGGGATTAGAGCACCCCTCCACTTTGCAGGCAGCGCCGCAATCTCCCTCGTGTGGATCGCGGTAGCCACAACCGGCCTGACCGGAGACGAGGCGCCTGAAGACCCAGGAGGATCGAAGGGGCTTGCCTTGCCGCCACGGGCACTCTGGCCGATTGGCGGACTGGCGTTCTGTGCCGGTTTGGCTGAAGGATCGATGTACGACTGGAGCGCCCTGTATGTCCATGACGAACTGGGGGCAAGCGAGGCCACCGGGGCCCTGGCCTTCGCGGCGTTCTCCGGCGCGATGCTGACCGGCCGCTTCGCCGGGGACCGGATCGTCAACCGGCTCGGGCCGGTTGCCGCGGTGCGCGGTGGGAGCCTGATGGCGGCAGCGGGGTTGGTCGGAGGTCTGGCGACGACCACCGTCCCGGGGGCGTTTCTAGGATTCGTCGTCATCGGGCTTGGCCTGTCGCTCTTGATGCCGCTGCTTTACAGCGCGGCGGGAGGATCGCATCCAGCCGTACCGAGTGTGCGAGGGGTAGCAGCGGTCGCAACCCTGGGATTCACGGGATTGCTGGCAGGGCCGCCGGTGCTGGGGCGATGGCCGACGCAACGTCGCTTCGCGCGGCTCTGGGCGGGGTGGTCGTAGCCTGTACGGTGCTGGCGCTCCTCGCCGGTGCGGTCAGGAGTGACGCCAGCAATCAACCGATCAGGGATACGGTAACTGTGGCGAGCGAACAACCCACCTGAGCCCCTTCGCGACAAGATTGCCAGGGCGTCAGAACTGATCCAGCATCCGCCGTGGTAACGGCATTTCCTGTGCCGAGCATGAAGATGATGTCTGCGGCGGGATTGGTTTGGGAACCTTTTCGGCGCGGTGGCGTCTATACAAGGTGAATGCCCGCGATCGACGCAGGCAACGACCCAGGAACCCACCAAAATCCATCCGACCTCGCCCGCCATCATCTGTGATGACACGCTGTGCGCCTGCCCAACCGGGATGCCCCTTCTACCCTGGCGTCCCTGGCATGGTCCTGTGCACCTGCTGTCCACTCCCGATTGCGTGTCAGGCGCCACCCGTGCAGGAGTACCATCACCATGCTCTCGACCACTCGCCTTTCCGTCACCAGCCTGCATTGCCCGGTGTTCGCACCAGGTGACCCCGGCTACACCGCCGAAGTCGCCACGTTCCACACCAACACCGTCCACACGCCGGACCTGGTGGTTGGCGTGGAACGGACCTCCGATGTCGCCGACGCGATCCAGTTCGCCCGGGAGCACGAGTTCCGTGTCTCGGTCCAGTCGGGTGGGCACGGGATGACCCCGGTTATCTCCGGAATGATGATTACAACCCAGCGGATGAACGCGGTCACGATCGACGCGACCGCCCGGGTGGCCACGATCGGCGGGGGCGCGCGCTGGAAGGAGGTGCTGGCGGCGGCGGAACCGCATGGACTGCTGCCGATCATCGGCTCCTCGTCGCACGTCGGCGTGGCAGGCTACCTCCTTGGCGGCGGGCTCGGCCCGCTGGCCCGCACCCACGGCTTCAGCGTCGACCACGTCCTCGGCTTTACCGTCGTCACCGCATCCGGTGACGTGCTGGAAGTCGACGATGCACACCACGCGGACCTGTTCTGGGCGCTGCGGGGCGGCAAGGCGGCGCCGGGCATCGTGACCGAAATCCGCTTGCAGCTGTTCCCACTCACGACGATCTACGCCGGCGCACTCTTCTTCGAGGAGGAGCACATTGAACCCGTGTTCCGCGGTTGGCTCGACTGGACGAAGGTTGCGGCTTCCGAGGTGACGACCAGCGCCGCGATCATGACCTTCCCGGACCTCGATATCTCACCGCCGCCATTTCGGGGCAAGCGCGTGCTGATGCTGCGCTTCGCCTATCCGGGCGATGCCGTGCGCGGAGCCGAATTGGCCGCACCACTGCGGGGCCTGGCGCCGGTGTACATCGATGGCGTCGGCGACATTACACCGACCCAGATGGACCTGATCCACAACGATCCGCCCGAACCACTGCCGGCCTGGGGCGCAGGCGCGCAATTCCGCGATGCCGGCCAGGAACTGGCGGACCGGTTCCTCGAGCGATTCGGTGCAGGAACGACCAACCCGTTCGCGATGGCCGAGTTCCGCCACGGCGGCGGCGCGGTGGCCACCGATGTGGCCGGAGGATCGGCGGTCACGGGCCGGGACGCCACCTACACGATGTTCCTGGTCTCGATGTTCCCGCCGCTCTTCGCCGAGATCGCCCCGGCGGCGGCCGGTGAAACGGTGACCGCGCTGCAGCCGTGGCTTCTGCCGGAAACCAATGTGAATTTCATTGGCGAGAACACGGCGAGCCGACCATGGTCACCAGCCGTCCAGGCGCGGCTGGACGAAATTCGCGGGCAATACGATCCGGAGGACATCTTCGTCCAACGCTGGTAACCTCCAGCAACGCACGCACAGACACAGCGCAAAGAAGGGTATGGACATATACCCCCAGGGGGTATATTATGCGGCTATTGGATCGGTGAATGGGAACCTGCAAGGTTCAATGATTCGCCATCGAGCCCTTACCGGAATGGAGTTGCGTCATGACCTCGTCATCACCTGCGGATTCTCGTCGCTGGTTCGCGTTGGCCCTGATCGCCGCCGCCCAGTTCATGGTCATCATGGACACCTCGATCATCGGCGTCGCGCTGCCCAGGATGCAGGCGGACCTGGGCTTCTCCCAGGAAAACCTCTCCTGGGTCTTCAATGCCTACGTCGTTGCGTTCGGTGGCCTGCTTCTGTTGGGTGGCCGCCTTTCCGATCTCTTCGGCGCCCGTCGCCTGTTCAGCGCGGGCTGGCTCATCCTGCTGGTCGGCTCCACCCTTGCCGGACTGGCGACTAACGTGTCGTTCGAGCTGGCTGGACGTGCGATCCAGGGGGTCGACGCGGCGTTCATCGCACCGTCGGCGCTCACCCTGCTCATGATGCTATTCGGTTCGGAACCACGGGAGCTGACCAAGGCGCTCTCGCTCTATGGCGCCGCCGCTCCCGCCGGCGGAACGGCGGGTGTCTTCCTTGGGGGACTCATCACCGAGTACGCCTCGTGGCCGTGGGTCTTCTACATCAACATACCGGTCGCCCTCGTCGCCCTGATCGCGGCACCGGCCTGGCTGCCGGCCAGCGGCAACGCGCAGCGGGGATCGATCGACATCCTGGGCGCGCTGACCGTGACCCTTGGCTTGGGGGCCGCCGTCTATGGCATCGTGCGCGCCCCGGAGGTCCGCTGGTCCGCGATCGGGACGTGGGGGGTGCTGGCCGCCGCCGTCATCCTGCTCGGCGTCTTCGTCTTCACCCAGGCGTCGCGCCGCGAGCCGCTGATGCGGCTCTCCATCTTCCGCGCCCCGAACCTGGGTGCCGCCAATCTGGCCCAGTTGCTGCTCGGCGGGGCCTGGATCCCGATGTGGTTCTTCCTCAACCTTTACCTACAGCAAGTCCTGGGGTACAGCGCATTCCCAAGCGGGGCCGCGCTCCTGCCAATGACGATCCTGATCATGGTTGGGATGGTGTTCCTCGCCCCGCGCGCCATGCAGCGGTTCGGTGCGAAGACCATAATCGTGGGCGGCTTGGCGATCCTGGCGATCGGGCTGGGCTGGCTCTCGCTGATCCGGCCCGATGGCAACTTCTGGGTCGATGTCCTGCCGGCCTCCCTCGTCGCCGCGCTGGGCATGTCGCTGGCCTTCATCCCCTCGCTTGGCACAGCGATTTCCAGCGCCCAGCCGGAAGAAGGCGGGCTCGCGGCGGGCATCGTCAACACCAGCTACCAGGTCGGCTCGGCGCTCGGCCTGGCGGCCATGACCGCGATCGCCGCCGCCCAGGGCACCGATCGGCTCGGCGACATGGCGGCCCTCACCGATGGCTTCTCAATGGCATTCATCGGCGCCGGGACGATTGCCCTTGTCGGCGCGGTCCTGGCGGCAGTGACGATCCGGAGTCCGCGCCCGGTCTCCGTTCCCGGCTACGATCCCGTCACCGCGGACTAACGCCTCACCGCACAGGCCGGCCGTCGTTGCGCCACGACGGCCAGGCTGTAGCGGGATGAAGAAAGGGACCCTACACATGTTGGCTTCCAGCCCCGCTCACCTTCAGATTGTCCCGGCTCAACCGGTTCGGCCAACCGATCTGCCGGTGCGAGAGCGGCTCGAACGGCATTTGCGTCAGCATCTCGGCGTGTGGTCGCCGCCAGCACGGCACAGCATCGTCGTCACGCCAACTCGCGATCGTCCCGGTTGGGATGGCCGGGTCCGGCGCGTTCAAGGCATCCTCAGTCCCGAAGGGAACGTCCTGGCCGTCTCGCCACGGTTCGCGTGGCTCTTCAAAGCCGTCGATCCGGAAGGATTGTTCCTCGACCTGCTTGGGTCCGACGCTACCTTGCGGGTTTCCCGACGACTCGGCGTTCCGCTGGATGTCGGCCTGGCAAGCTTGCGCTGGCCGGAACAACCGTCCCCATTGCCTGAGCCGGGCATGTGGGTACCGTCCCGCGACCCGCGTTTGCCCGGCTGGTTGGCGCCGTTCAATGGAAGTACGCTGGCGGCTTTCGATGAACACGGCGCGTTCATGGCGGGCGTTGGCGTGAAACACCATGACGAATGGGCGCGGGAGATCGCTGTCGGCACCGATCCTGAACATCGCGGCCGGGGGTACGCACGCATGCTGGTGGCACAGGCGGCGCGGGACATCATCGCCGGCGGCGGGGTGCCACTGTATCGTCACGAAGCTGGCAACGCCGCGTCGGAACGCGTCGCCGATGCGGCCGGATTCCCGGATCGAGGCTGGCGATCGATCGACCTCGACATTGACATGCCATGACGACCGCAACGAGCCTGAGATGCACACGGCCCGCCCTGAACACGTCCGGGGTGGGCCGTTCGTCGTTCCCGCGACGGCAGGGGCTAGGTTAACCGCCCTACTCGTAGCCGCGAAGCTGGTTGTACGCCGCAATCTGCTCCGGCGTGAGGATGGCGGCGGTCCGCAAGTGCGCCGTCAGGTGACTCGTCACCAGCTCGCCTTCGAGCCAGCTGGCCTCGGTGACGAGTTCGGATAATTCCTCCTCCGAAATGGCCCCGGACCGGAGTTCTTCCTCAAGCGCCTGGGCGGCGGCGAGGTAGCGCTCTCCAGCGGGGATGGCATCGGCCAGGTAGCGATCGAAGATATCCTGAACCTGGGTTTGCTGGTTGGGGGAAAGGTCGAGCTGGTCAGCGAGATCGAGCACATGACGGGGTCCGGGAAGGCCGTTGAGCTCTGCTGGCAACGCAAGGCTGGCGCCCTGGCCAAGCAGGATTTGCTCGACCAGTTCGGCGCCCAGGGCACGGATCGGAGCGTCCGGATCATAGCCATCGGCGTAAGGCGAGCGGGTGCCTGACAGGGGCGTTGCCGCGTCTTCCGCGTGCTCCCCGCCGCCGTGATGGCCGGGTGGCGTCGCCTCCTGGGCCACGATAGCGGTCAGCGATCCAGACCACACGACCGTCAGCAGGATGACCACACCGACCGCGAAGCCATGCCGGATTGGGAAACGAACAATGAGCACTGATCTTCTCCTTCGGTCTATCGGCGAGGCACGACCTGCATGCCACGCTTCGAATGGTTGTATCATACAACCATATCGGTGAAAGGGAGGGCCGGACATGATCGATATCTCATCATCAGGCGAAGGCAACGCGCAGGACGCCGAGAAATTGCAGGAGCAGGTGATCGCCTTCATCCGGTCCTTCGGCCTGCTCCGTCCCGCCACCACACCCTGTGGCCAGCCCCTTTCGGTCTCAGAGGCTCACGCACTCCGGGAGCTGTCGCGGTGCGACGGCTGTTCGCAAACCGAACTGGGAAACGTCCTCCAGTTGGAGAAGAGCACAGTCAGCCGCCTGGTCAACCAGCTCGAGGGCAAGGGCTGGGTTGAGCGCGACCGCGATCCGGACGACCGCCGCGCGGTTCGCCTTCGGCTCACGGGGCAGGGACAGCGCGTATCTAGGCAGGTCGCGGCGTCCCGTGCCGCCTACTTCGACCGGATTGTCGAAGGCATACCCCCGGCCGAGCGAGACGATGTGATCACGGCGTTCCAGACGGTGGTGAAGGCGTTGGACGGCAAGCACCATCCCGCCGAAGATGCGTCGCGGGACGAACGACTCCAAACCTGATCATCCGCATCCGGAAGACGCGACCGGCAACATTCCCAAGAAGAGGGATGGACAATATACCCCTGGGGGGTATAATAGGGCCATGATGAATCAGAGGATGTCGGAACACATCCGTCGCCGAAGGCCAGAAATGCGAGGGTCCCATGGCAATGCGCAACCACCAGGCACACAACGAACATGACAAACCGGACGACGAAGCCACCATTCATCGCGGCAACCTCGCCGATCCACGTGACATCGATCACCAGGCCATTGCTCCGGACGACCATGGGGCGCGCGGTGGTCACGAAGGTCACGACAAGCACGCCGGTCACGATCCCGAGTCCTTTCGCCAGAAGTTCTGGCTGTCACTGGTCCTGACGATACCCGTCGTGCTCTACAGCGAAATGGTGCAGGAGTGGCTGCGCTTCTCGATGCCGGAGTTCACCGGCAGCAACTGGATCGCGCCGGTGCTCGGCACGTTCATCTTCTTCTATGGCGGCTGGGTCTTCCTCAAGGGCGGCTGGGACGAAGTCAAGTCCCGCCAGCCAGGCATGATGCTGCTCATTTCGCTGGCGATCGTGGTTGCGTTCGTGGCCAGCCTGGCGACGACGATCGGCTGGCTCGACCTCGAGTTCTGGTGGGAACTGGCGCTGCTGGTGACGATCATGCTGCTCGGCCACTGGCTGGAGATGCGGGCGATCGGCCAGGCCCAGGGTGCCCTTTCGGCGCTGGCTGCGCTGTTGCCGGACGAGGCCGAGCGCGTCACCAGCGATGGATCGACCGAAATCGTGCCGCTCACCACGCTCGCCACTGGCGATGTCGTGCTGGTACGGCCGGGGGCGCGGGTGCCGGCCGACGGCCAGATCGTCGAGGGCCAGGCCGAGGTCGACGAGTCGATGATCACGGGTGAGTCGCGTCCGGTCGACAAGGAGACCGGTGACCGGGTCGTCGCCGGAACCGTTGTTGCCGGTTCCTCGATCCGGGTCCGGGTGAGCGCGATCGGTGAGGACACCGCGCTGGCCGGGATCCAGCGGATGGTGGCCGACGCCCAGAACTCGCGGTCGAACGCCCAGGTGCTGGCGGACCGGTTCGCGGCGGTGCTCTTCTACGTCGCGCTCGGCTCGGGACTCCTCACCTTCGTGGTCTGGAGCCTCCTCGGTGACCTGAACGCGGCGATCACCCGCGCCGTCACGGTCCTGGTCATTTCGTGCCCTCACGCGCTGGGCCTGGCGATCCCGCTCGTGATCGCGATCTCGACGGCGGTGTCGGCGAAGAACGGGATCCTGGTCAAGGACCGAATGGCGCTGGAGAAGATGCGCAACGTTAACACCGTGCTCTTCGACAAGACTGGAACGCTGACCGAGGGCGCCCACATCGTGGCCGGGGTCGCCGCGGCATCCCCGAACCTGCCAGACGACGCCGTGCTGGCCCTGGCGGCGGCGGTCGAGGCCGATAGCGAGCACCCGCTGGCGCGGGCGATCGTCACCGCCGCGAAAGAGCGTGGTCTCAGCGTGGCACGGGCGAGCGGGTTCCGAGCCAATGCCGGGCGGGGCGTCGAGGCCACGGTCGAAGGCGCCACAGTTGCGGTCGGGGGTCCCGCCATGCTCCGCGAACGGAACCTGACGATACCCGACTCGCTGACGGCGTCGACGCGCGAGTGGGAAGGGCGCGGCGCGGCGGTGCTCCATGTCGTCCGCAACGACGAGGTCGTTGGCGCCTTGTCGCTCGAAGATCGGGTGCGGCCCGAGTCGCGCGAGGCGATCGACGCCCTGCACCGTGACCATGTCCGGGTCGTGATGATCACGGGTGACGCGCGGGCGGTGGCCGATTCGGTCGGCGCGGCGATCGGGGTCGACGAGGTACTGGCCGAAGTGCTGCCCGAGGGCAAGCAGGCTGAGGTCCGGAAACTCCAGGACCGGGGCGCGAACATCGCGATGGTCGGCGACGGCGTGAACGACGCGCCAGCCCTGGCCCAGGCCAACGTCGGGATCGCGATCGGGGCCGGGACCGATGTGGCGATCGCCTCGGCCGGGGTCGTGCTGGCAACGAGCGATCCCCGCGCGGTGGTCGGCGTGAGGAAGCTCTCCCAGGCGAGCTACCGCAAGATGATCCAAAACCTCGCGTGGGCCGTAGGGTATAACGTGGTGGCGATTCCACTGGCGGCTGGCGTGCTGGCCCCGATCGGGTTCGTCCTCAACCCGGCGGCGGGCGCGGTGATGATGTCGCTCTCGACGATCATCGTGGCGCTCAACGCGCAACTGTTGCGACGGGCCGACGTAAGCGTGGAAGGAACGGCGTAGGCCGATGCGAACATCCTGGCTCCGCTTGGCATTACTGGTGATCGCCATCGTCGTAGGTCACGACCTATACATGGCGACCACCGGCCATGCGGTTATGGCTGCGGCGGGCGTCCCGACCGCCGGCCAAGACGATCGGCATCACCAGGACCATCACGGTAACCACGATCCATCCCGGATCGCGACGCAGGATGGGACAGAGCCAGCGGGCTCCACGACATCGCATTGCGAGCCGCTGCGCGTGGCCGCCCCGGCCAACCGGGACATGTCGCCGTCGTTCGACACCATGCCGAGCGCCCTGATTCCGGAACCGGCGATGCTGACGCGGTTCGCCTCCACCTCGCGAACCATCGTGGAGACTCCACTTCCCCACCCTCCCGACCTCGACCGTGCGTTCTTCCAGGTGTACCGGATATAGGCCGGTGAGCTGGTCGGCGCCGTCCGGCTCGATCATCGGCTTTCAGCACATCAACCTGGAGAAGTCACACATGAAGCAGCGATCTATAGAACGCTACCTGGCGCGCAGCCTAACCGTTGCCGCCCTTGGCGCATCCATCCTGGTCTCGGCGCCCGCCGTCGCCTACGCGCAGAGCCACGGCGGCACGCCTGAAGCAACCTGGTCCTGCGCGACGGCGGGCACGCCAACTGCGGCTGGTCACGAAGACATGGCCATGGGCGACGACATGCAGATGGACATAGCCGAGGTTGAATTCGACCAGCTCTATATCGACATGATGCTGCCGCATCACGGCAGCATCATCGCCCTGTCCCAGGCAGCCTTGCCTGAACTCACCGGCCCGCGCCTGCAGGAAATGGCGCAGAACATCATCGATGCCCAGGCCGCCGAGAACGCCCAGCTCACCGAGTGGCGGACGGATTGGTACGGCAGTGGTGACCCGGCCATGGACGAGATGACGATGGAGCTGATGCTGGAGGCGATGCCGGTTGGCACGATGGAGGAGATGATGCGGGAGATGGATGCCGCCTACCAGGTGACGACCTTCTGCGCGGCGGACAACCCCGACCTCGCCTTCATCGACCAGGTGATTCCGCACCACCAGATGGCAATAGACGCCTCGGAGGTCGCGGTCGAGCAGGCGGTCCATCCGGAGCTGGTGGCTCTGGCCGAAGAGGTCATTGTTGCCCAGCAGGCAGAAATCGACCTGCTGGTCGATATTCGCGCAGAACTCGCGGGCGAGGCGACCCCGGCAGCCTGATGGCGAGGGGCGCTGCTTCTCCCATCACCCTGACAGTTTCCGATCGCGAGAGGATTTCTCGCAACCCGCAGGGGCAGCTCGAACGGACAACCGGGGCGGGCCATTAACGGCCCGCCCCGTTGCCCATCAGGTAACCATGGAATCACAGGTGGGCGGATCCCACGCTTCGCTCTGGACAAGCTCGGTTCGCCAGGCTCGGGGCGGGGTGGGATTTCGTTCCCGGTCGAACCAGGCTCGCTACGCTGCTGCCCCTACGACTGACCGCGGTTGCTTCGGAGTCCGCGGTCGCGGTGAGGCGTGCCGATCAGGCCTCGTCCGTGTTCGTTGCAGAAGGGTCGGTGGGGACGTAGGTGAGCAGGATTACGCCGTTGCCGAGAGGCCGGGAATCGACCAGGTCCAGGGCAGCGAGGGTTGTGCCGCTCTCGAAGAGGCGCTGCCCCTTGCCAACGACGACCGGGTGGACCATCAGGCGGTATTCGTCGATCAGACCCTCGGCCATGAGCGAGTTGGCCAGCTTGCCGCTGCCATGGATGACGATGTCCTGACCGGATTCCTGCTTCAGTTTGCCAAGTTCCCCGGCCAGGTTGCCCCGGATGATATGGGAGTTGTTCCACTCCGCATTTTCCAGAGTAGTGGAGACCACGTATTTGGGCATGCTGTTGAAACGATCGGCAAACCCCTGTTCGTCCGTCATCGACGGCCAGGCGGCGGCAAAGCCCTCGTAGGTGACGCGCCCAAGCAGCAAGGCATCGGTGGCGAACACTTCATCGAGCTTGTATTTTCCAGCGTCGTCACCGAAGAACGGGAAGTGCCACTCGTGCGGCGCTTCAATCACGCCATCGAGTGAGATGAATTCCGTGATAGCGACTTTTCGCATGTTCTGGATCCCTGGTGAATGACCTCGATCTGTCTCTCTAACCCGGTGATTCTATGAGGCGCCGCCGGGGTCCAGCTCAATCATGTAGGTGGATATCTCTTCGATCTTGCCAGTTCCGGACCCGCTCAGGCGATAGACGTCGCAAAAGGCGTAGCGTTTGGTCACACCCACTTTGTTGATCGTCATGGTGCCCTCGACCGCCGCGGACGCCTCGTGGACGATGGCATTAGTGATCGAAAACTCCGGAGCCGGCCCCGCCTTCATCGATTCAATTTCCGCCATGAAAGCCGCCTTGCCCTCAATCGACGGTGACCCGACCACCGTCCAGCGCACATCCTCGACCACATGCGCTTCGAAGAACCCCGTGTCGCCGTTGAGGAATGCGTCGTTGACCTGTTGGATGAAGACCTGATTTTCTGTCGTAACCATGGAACCTCCCGTGGAATCGCTCTGCGAACGTCTCTTCTCGTTTGCCACGTTATGCCGCCATTGGAGTGGCCCGGGCGGCTTCCGGCATGGGCGCATCGAGGAACGGCACGACCAGTTCGAGGACCAACGACGGACGGCTGAGTCCGAAGAAATGCGTGGTGCCAGGAAGCACCGCGAGCTGCGAGGCCGGCACGCCGGCGAAGTCGCCGTTGACGTCACCGCCGCGCAATTGCACGAACCTGATCGCGTGGTCGAGCCGGACCATGTCGCAATCGCCCACCGTGATCAGGGTGGGGGCGGCGATTCCCCGAATCTCATCCTCTGACCAGCCCGTGAAGTCGTGGTTGAACTTTCCGAGCTTGTCGAGCAACTG
>JALZMD010000290.1 GCA_030858375.1 Chloroflexota bacterium | reverse complement strand
TGTCCGATGCACTGGCCGTGTACGGCACGCTCAGGAGTTGGTAAAGGTTGTCGCGGTCAGGGGCGGGAGGATGCGTCGATCGCTGATGTCCACGTTGCGCGTTACCTTGGTTGGGACGAGCTGCCACAGGCACTCCTCAGAGCCGATGTTGGTTTGGTGCCGGATCGTTCGGACAATCCATGACTCCGGCCGGCGCGCCAATTGTATACCTCCGCGAATGTTCGCCATGGGTGAAACCTGCGCGCGTCCCTGTGCGGAAATCGCTCCGCCACCGTAGAATTGCGGTGTCATGGGCCAACGTGGCCGATTCCGATTTGCCGGTAGCTGTTCCGCGGACAGGCGCGCCATCCCTTGGGCTTTCGTTCCCGACCGTGGCGGCCATTGCCTGGAGCACACCACAAATTGCGATTCCTGCCCGATCGGTTCCTGGCCTGAGGTTTGGGACAATTGATAGGGTAACCATGATGCGCATCGATGTTGTGACCGTTCCCTATCGTTACGATGAGCGATCGGATGGATCGGGGCTTGGGCCGGAAGCGCTGGTCGAAGCCGGACTTCTCGACAGGATGACCGGGTTGGGGATCGATACTCGCGGGCCACGTGTCTCGACCCTGCCGGATGATGAACGCACCGCCGGCTCGATCGCGATCAATGTTGGTCGTCTTGGCGCGCACACGGCGGAACTGGTGGCGGAGGGGCGATCGGAAGGGGCGGGCGTCCTGGTCCTTGCCGGGGACGACACTGCCACGGTCGGCGTTGTATCCGGACTTCAGGCGGCGCATGGAGCGGGAGCCCGGATCGGGCTTGTCTGGTTCGATGCCCATGGCGATTTCAACACCCCGGAAACGTCGTACAGTGGGATCCTGGCCGGGATGCCGGTGGCCATCCTGGCTGGCTTGGCGGGGCCACTCTGGCGCGGCGCTGCCGGGCTCGCCGCCCCGATGCCGACCGATCGGATCGTCATTTCTGGCGTGCGTGACCTTGACGAACGTGAGGCCGTCCTCCTCCAGTCCACCGACGTGCGTGTGGTCACCGCCCGGGAGGCAACAACCGGCAACGCGCACGTTCAGGCAATTGCACGGTTGTCGGACGTCTGCGACATCCTGTGTCTACATGTCGATCTCGACGTGCTCGATCCGTCATTGGTGCCCAGTTCCATTACGCCTGAGCCTGGCGGCCTGAGTGTTGGCCAGGCCGCCAGGCTGATCTCGGTCGTCCTCGCTACCGGTAAGGTTGCGGTCGTGAGTATGGCCGGGTTGAACCCGGGCGCCGGACAGCTTGGACGGCTTTCGACCGCCTCCGCGATGTCGTTGATCGAGGCGATCCTGCCTCACTGGACGAGTACGGTCACGGAGGCGATTGACCATGCCGACGCATGACGCTCCTGATCACCCGCTGGCGGTCATCCTGAGGACGGCATTTGCGGCACAGCTGGAATCTGGTGACGTCGATCTTGTCCTCTTCCGCGATCGCGTCTCCGCCTTCGAGATCCAGGCCGATGAATGGACGCTCCGTCTGGAAGGGTGGCCGGTGGTGACCGGCTTCATTGCCCTTGACGAAGAACCACCTTCGCTCAAGGAACGGCAAGCCGCGCTCGACGCCGCCATCGACGACCTGCATCTGGCCGGACTCAGGGACGCAAACGGCCTCCTCGACAATGCGATTGTCGCTGCGCTCGAGGATTCGGGTGACGAGTTGTCCGCGATTTTGGCGCAACTGATCGCGGTGAGGGGCAATGAATACCAGTCCGATGATGACGAAGCCTGACATCGGGGTATCAGCGACATTGCAGATTCTGTTCACGGGCTTTCATGCACTCCAATCACACTTGTCTTCGGCGGCAGGATGCTGCCATGCTCGTGGTTCCATAATGTGGAGTGAAGAATGCCAGAACCCATCTCTCGCCCGGTGCGGACCGGCATCGTTTCGACGCTGAGGTGACGATCCATGCCGTACTTCGCCGTCGCTACGCTGCTGCTTATCGTCGCGTTCAGCGTCTCGACCATCTCCAGCGTGAAAGCAGATCTCTCTTCAAGCCCAACTCCGGCGCATGCGCCCTACACGGTTTTCCTCGTCTCACAGGTGGAGAGTCCGAAGCCAGTATCGGACGTTGCCTTGTCGGTCGCCGACGTGGCCGAGACCGCGAATGCCGCGGTCGTCACCGTTTACAAATTCGTCGAGCATGGGGAGTTCCGCAGCACGTTCCCCGTCCCCGCACCGGATGAGGAGACGAACACCGGCGATGGCTCACCGGACGATCCGACACCGCTGGGCGCAGGTTCAGGATGGATTTTCTCTGAAGAGGGCTATGTCGTCACCAACGCCCACGTGGTCCAGGGTGCCGATTCGTATGTCGTTCAATACAACGATGGAACGCAGGTTGAGGCCGAACTCGTCGGCACCGACGGTTTCCAGGATGTGGCTGTCCTGGAACTCGTCCTTGACGGCGCAACGGTGCCAGGCGTCTCCTCCGTTGGCAACTCGACCGAAATGCGCCCAGGCGATGAAGTCATCGCGATTGGAAGTCCGCTTGGCGAATTCACGAACTCGGTTTCCGATGGCAACATCGGCGGACTCGATCGCTCGCTCGGTGTCGGAAATGGAACGTCGCTCGACAATTTTATCCAGCACGATGCCGAAATATCGCCGGGCAATTCAGGCGGACCGCTACTCAACATGCAGGGCGAAGTTATCGGCATGAATGTCGCCAAGGTTGAAACTGCCGGTGCGAGCAGTGCCAAGGTGACCGGTCTCAACTTCGCGATCGACGGCAACACGGTCGTCGGGTTCGCTGAAAAGATCATTGCCAACAACGGTTCGATCGCCTTCCCGTATCTCGGTGTGCTGACCCAGCTGACCGAGCAAGGAACGGTCGCAGCCGCAGTGGAGTCGGGCGGTCCGGCGGCGCAGGCCGGAATCGATGCGGGTGATATCTTCCTCACCATCGGTGGTGTTTCGATCGACGAGGCGCACGGTCTTATGAACCTGCTACTGAACCATGCGCCAGGCGATGTAGTTAAGATTCGTGGGGATGCAGACGTCGCATTTGACGTTACATTGGGTGAAAGTCCTGAAGGAATCTGAACGGCCGGCGAGCGTAGCGCATCCGCGCTCAGCACAACCTCAGGATTGCATCAGTCTTGTTTAATGCTGCGCCACTACGCTTGAATATGGACGGCACGGTAAGCGTACTGCCCCAGCAGATCCACCCGTTGCCAACCCTCCCTCCCATCCCCCAAGACCGTTTCAGGCCGCAGGCGTCGAAAGGCATGCGGCTGGAAACTGGATTAAGTCAGGCTTCAGCTTTGTCTCAGGAATGGTTCAGCATGGCCACTTACGGTTGAAACGTGAACAACATGACAATCCGCATTGCACCACTCAACGGATCTGGGACTGCGACGTCGTATCGCCACAGCGTCGCTCGATGTAACACAGTCACTCTACGGCGGCGATGTTCTGGTGGAGTAAGATTGGATTGCCAGGGACCAGGTTTAAGGAGCGTGACGATGGAGCGACGTTCCAGCCGGGCTGGATCCTGTTGCCCACCTTATCGTAACGAGTGATGGTTCATGTCAACGCCCAGCCCGTCCACCATTCCCACCCGGAAGGATTCCATGGCGATGTCCCGCTTGCTCGTGGTTGAAGACGAGCCGTCAATTTCCGGATTTGTGCGGCGTGGCCTCATTTTTGAAGGTTATGACGTCGAAGTGGCGGAAACCGGCCGGGCCGCCCTGGAAGCCGCGCGAGATCGGCCGCCTGACCTCGTGATACTGGACCTGATGTTGCCCGAAGTCGATGGTATCGAGGTGACCCGGAGGGTCCGTGCCGCCGAAGAAGCCGACGATCTGCCACGAGTCCCGATCCTGATGCTCACTGCGCGTGACGCAGTGGCGGACCGCGTGACCGGTCTGGAGACCGGGGCCGACGATTACCTCGTGAAGCCGTTCGACTTCGACGAGTTGCTTGCACGGGTGCGCGCCCTGCTCCGGCGGACGAAATCGGACGTGGAGCGCAAGACGGCTGAGGTGTTGACGTTTGACGACCTCATAATGGATCTCTCGAGCCGCACCGTCACCCGCGCAGGCCACCTGATTGAGCTGACTGCCCGCGAGTTCGACCTGCTCGTGATGTTCCTTCGCCATCCCAACCAGGTGCTGACCCGATCAACGCTCATGCAGCGGGTATGGGGTGAGGATTTCTACGGAGAATCCAACGTGCTCGAGGTGGTGATCGGCAATGTCCGGCGCTCATTGGAAATCAGCGACCTGCCGCGGATCATCCAGACAGTGCGCGGTATCGGCTACGTGCTCCGGTCCGCCTGATGGCAGACACGCTGCATTCGCAGCCGATCGACGAGCCTGGGACAATTCCGCCGACCGCCAGTTCGGCCCAGGCCGCTAACAGTGGCTCTCGCAACGATGACCGCTATCGAAACGGCGAATTCGACGCGCCCCTCTACAAGTCGATCCGGTTCCGCCTGACTGCCTGGTATGCCGCGGCACTCATCCTGGTCATCGTTGCGCTGTCGTTATCGATCCATGTCCTGCTGGTACGGTCGTTGAGCATGGATGCCGAGAGCCGTCTTGGCAATGCGGTACTGGAACTAAAGGGCAACATCTCATTGGCATTGCCGCCAACGGGTCCCCAGAATCCCGCTGTAGGGGCACCCCTCTATGAAATCACCACCTCCGGTGTCGACTCGATTGTGCTTTCCGGTCTTTGGTTCCAAGTGTTCGACACTACCCTGGAACTTGCCGCTGTCGGTTCATCGAGTGCTCCGACAACCATTCCAGAGGACCTCGAACGTGCCCTGGGCGACGAAAACGTCTTCAACCGGGATCGCAACACGTTTCTGTCGATTGAAGTCGGCGGGGTGAATTCCATGGTACTGATCGCCCCCTTCTTCCAGACTGAAAGGGGCACCACAGGGACTGGTCCGCTTGCAGGCTGGTTTATCGTCGGTGAGCCCATCGGATCTCGCGACAATATGATTAGCCTGGTAGACCAGGTGCTTCGCCTGTTCGGCGTGGTTGGCGTCGCCCTTGCGGTTTGGGGCGGGTGGATCATGGCGGGGCGTGCCCTGGCTCCGGTCGGCCGGATAACCGAAACCGCCGAGTCGATCGCGAGCCGGGACGGCTCTGTCTCGCTTTCGCAGCGGCTGGCGGTGCCAGATACGGGAGACGAACTGAGCCGCCTCGCGCACACCTTCAACGGCATGCTCGATCGCATACAGGAGGCGTTTATCGTCCAGCGGCGGTTCGTGGGCGATGCTTCGCACGAGCTGCGAACCCCGCTCACATCGGTGCGCGGTCATGTCGATGTTCTGCTCCGGCAACTCAAATCCGATCGGGCGTCGATCGACAAGGAAGACCTGGTTGAGGAACTACGCGTCGTCCAGCTCGAGAGCGGACGCATGGGCCGGCTCATCGACGACATGCTGGTACTCGCCCGTTCCGATGCTTCGAACCATGGCGAACTGCTCAAGATGCAAGCCGTATCCATCGAGGTGCTGGCCAGGGAGGCGTTTCGCACGGCCAGTCACCTGGCTACTGGGCAGCGATTGCTCCTCACGATCGACGAGGCGGTCACGATGCTTGGCGATGGGGATCGGCTCGTCCAGGTCATGATCAACCTGATGGACAACGCCATTCGCCACACCCCCGCCGATGGCACGGTTGAATTGAAGGTCGGCCGGGATGTCGATCCCATCGAAGGTGAATGGTGTGCCAGCATCCAGGTGGTTGACTCGGGATCCGGTATCCGCGCCGAGCATGTGCCGCATCTCTTCGAGCGGTTCTACCGTGCCGAAAACGCCAGGTCCCGCGCATCCGGCGGAACGGGCCTCGGGCTCCCCATCGCGCTTGCGATCATCCGTGGTCATCGTGGCTGGATCGATATCGACACGGCTGTGGGCGAAGGAACGATCTTTACGGTTTGGCTGCCGCTGACCGTGCCGGCCAGCGTGGAGCCAGGGGATGTCTCCCCCGGGGTGTCGTTGGCGGTCGATATGGTCAAGCGCGGCATGCGGACGATGCGCTATCGGCAACCCGCTCCGCCGCCGGACGAAACGACGCGATAGAACCTCGGGTCCCGGGCTGGAGCTCACGGATCGGCAGGACGCTCATGAAGATCAGCGCGCGCGTGCAAAACGGAGCCTGCGAGCACCATGTGGTGCTGGCGACCGATGGCAACGAGCAGGCCCTGAACATCCCACCTAGTCCCTCGGGGTATGGCTCGAACGCCAATGGCGGTGAGCTCTTGTTCCTGGCCCTGGCGACCTGCTACTTCAACGACCTGTACCGTGAAGCCACGCTCAGGGGCATGGAAATCGAGCGGGTCGACGTCCATGCCGAAGGCGAGTTTGGGTCGGCTGGGGAGCCCGCGACCGGGATCGTCCACAACGCCCGGGTGGTGGCCAACGCCGCTGAATCTCAAATTCTCGACCTCATGCGCCATACCGACACGGTGGCCGAGATCCAGAGGACGCTTCGCGTGCGGACGCCCGTAACCCTCGGCCACTTCCAAGCGGTATCTGCCGAGCGGTAGATAGCTTGTGTCCGGAGACGCCCGGGCTACCCCCTGCTTCCGCCGCCACCCTTGATCCCCGGTTCCGCGAGTTCGGTCGGATCCAGGATTCGGTCGAGGTCTTCTGGCGCAAGGTCGGTCACCTCGGCCGCCACATCCTTCACCCGGCGGCCCTCGGCATAGGCCTGCTTGGCGATCTTGGCGGCCATGTCATACCCGATGATTGGGTTCAGGGCCGTCACCATGATCGGGTTCTTGTCGACAAGGTCATTGATGTGCTCCGCATTGACTATGAAATGGACCAGCGCCTTGTCCGCCAAGGCGTTTGAGACGCTCGCCAGCAGGTCGATCGATTGCAACAGGTTGTGCGCGATAACCGGGAGCATCACATTCAACTGGAAGTTGCCGTGCTGCGCCCCAATTGTGATCGTGGCGTCATTGCCGATGACTTGCGCACAAACCATCATCGTTGCTTCCGGAATGACCGGATTGATCTTGCCCGGCATAATCGACGACCCCGGCTGGAGCGCCGGTAGGACGATCTCTCCCAGTCCGCCAATCGGGCCGCTGTTCATGTGCCGGAGGTCATTCGAAATCTTGATCAATGCGACCGCAAAGGCCTTCAGTTGGCCACTGATTTCGGCGGCGGTATCCTGGCTCGCCTGGGCCTCGAAATGATTGTCGGTTTCGATGAATGGCAGGCCCGTGCGCGCCGACAACTCGGTGGCGACTCGCCCTCCGAACTCAATATGCGCGTTCAGCCCGGAACCAACCGCGGTCCCTCCCTGGGCCAGTTTGGCCAGGCGTGGCAGGCTCGATTCGATCCGCAGGCGAGCATTCCGCACCTGGGCCGCCCAGCCGCCGATTTCATCGCCCAGGCGAACGGGCGTAGCGTCCATCAGGTGCGTCCGGCCCGTCTTGACGACCGTGTGCGTCTCCTCTGCCCGAATCCGGAGTGTGTGCTCCAGATGACGCATCGCCGGCAGAAGTGCCTCCTCGATCTCAAGGTAGGCCGCAACGTGGATCGCGGTCGGGATCGTGTCATTGCTGCTTTGGCCCATGTTCACATGATCGTTGGGATGCGCGCTGGCCGCGTCCGGATCGATCTGGGCGGCCCGCGTCGCGATTACCTCATTGGCGTTGGTGTTGGTGGACGTTCCCGAGCCAGTCTGGAAGATGTCGAGCGGGAACTCGTCATCCCAGCGGCCCTCAGCCACTTCATTCGCCGCAGCCTGGATGCTCGCGGAGAGGGCTGGATCGAGCAATCCCAGATCGGTGTTCACCTTGGCGGCCGACGCCTTGATCATCCCTAGCGCCCGCAGGAATGCCCGCGAGAATCGCAGGCCGCTGATCGGGAAATTTTCCACGGCACGGGCCGTGGATGCCCCATACATGGCGTCCGCCGGGACCAGCATTTCACCCATGCTGTCCCGAACGGTTCGCGTTTGCCCCATTTTGTCACTCATGCTGACTTCCCATCTGGTTGTGGGCAGCTAATGTCGGCCCATACGTCGTTCCCCACCGTGACGATACCGGGCCCGGTTGTCGCAGCGATCCATCGTTAATCCGTCAGGGCCAAAATGAACAGCAACGCGCCGACGCCGATGAAGACATAGGGAAAGTATCGCTGGTAGCCAAACGCAATCGGAACCTTGCCGGACCGCATAAGCACCAGGCGAAAAACTCC
>JALZMD010000316.1 GCA_030858375.1 Chloroflexota bacterium | reverse complement strand
GCCCAAAGTGGACTCGAACTGCCCCCACTGAGGGTGACGGCGGCTGTCACCAGGAGCGTTCCCCCGACGCTCAGCGCCACGAGTCCACCTTGCCCTAACCGATCGCGGGTGACAATCCAGCCCAGGAGCGTGACGGACGCGACCACCCCAAGAAGCTCGAAGAGACGAAGGTGGTCGACGGGAAACGCGCCCGCATGGGCGGCCACCTGGGAAGACACGATCCCGACCACGAAGAGGAGGGTCGCGGACCGATTGATGATCGCTAGTGGGGACGAGAGCGGTTCCAGCCGACGAGTGAGGTCGGCACGAGACGATCGACGCATGCAACGCACCCAAACACGTTCCCATCGTGGGAGATTTATGTCATAACGCACCCAGTATACGCGAGCAATTCTATTGGAATCGCCCTGTAAAGCACTTCGAGCGTGAGGAACCACCCGGACGGCGCCGGAGTGACGTGCATGAGGGTCGCCGTGAGCACCTCGGCTCGACACGGACCCCGCATTTCCGGCGGCATCGAGCGCTTCGCGATTGCCCTGGGCGGTGGTGGACCAGGAGTCACCGGCTCGGTGCGCACCGTTCCGACGGCGTAACCTGCAACAACGCCACGATACGCATCAGCGCAGACGACAGCCAGAGCCAAACACCAGCGGAGACATGAGTACGTTCCACAAACGCTTCGGAACATAGATCGACAATGGCGCCAGTTCGATCTCGAACGAGAAATGGTGCGCGTTGCGGGGCGTCGTCCCAGGAACCATTGGACAGGTATCGAAGCCATTGCCGGTCAATCGGGACTTTCCCATGCCCGCTGCCAAAAGGCGCCGCCGGCAATCGCGCCAGTTTCGGAAAGCCACTCACCCCCTGAACTCCACACCATGTCGAGCGCAATCACGTAATTGCGGGCCGATGACCCACCGTTGCGGTTGCTACCGTGGTGACACCAGTTCGATTTCAAACAGCGTCGGCCACAGCTTGCCGGTCACGTAGACCTGGCCCGTATCCGGATCCTGGGCAATCCCGTTCAGCACATCCACCGGCGCGGAGACGTCCTCCAAGGTGAGCAGACCCGTCAGGTCGATCCAGCCGGTCACGTCTCCGTTTACCGGATCAATGCGCACGATCCAGTCGGTTGTGTACACGTTGGCCCAGACTTCGCCGTCGATGTACTCCAGTTCATTAAGGTACGGAACCGGCACATCCCCATCCATCACGTCGACGTGACCCGTTTCTTCAAATGTCTCTGGATCCCGGAACACGAGCCGGTTGCTCCCATCGCTCATGATCAACTGCGTGTCGTCGGTGGTCAGGCCCCACCCTTCGGTTTCGTAGTTGAACGTCTCCTCCAACTCGAACGTCTCGCGGTCGTAGACGAAACACGTCCCTGTCTGCCAGGTCAGCTGATAGATCCGGTCCCCGAACACCGCCACACCTTCGCCGAAGTGCTCGTCATCGAGCGCCTGGCGTTGCAGCACCTCACCCGTTTCGAGATCCACCCGTCGCAGGCTCGATCGCCCCTCCAGCCCGGTTCCTTCATAAAGCTCACCATCGACGATTACCAGGCCCTGGGTGTAGGCATCCGCTTCATGCGGATACTCGGCCACGATCCGATAGCTCGAAACCGTAGCGCTAGGATTCCGTGCGGCAAACCGTACGATTTCGTCGAGTTGCCAGCGACCGTCATACTGTTCAAAGACGATAAAGATGTTGTCCGCGACACCCCCCCGCTCCAACACGAAAGTAGCGCCGACGCGGCCATCGGGAAGCATCCGCGCCTGCTCCGCCGGTCCGATCGTCCATGTCGAATCAGGAACCAGCGGCGTCGGCGCCATTTCGAGCCTGGCTTCAGCATCGTCCCGGGAAAGCGATGTGTGCAAGCCTTGCTGCAGCGCCAGGTCGTCGGTGAACAGCGTGTAGAAATGGGCCACGGCGCCGTCGTTGGTGCAGGCAACCCATTCCTGGGCAACAGTCTCGATCGCCCCGACCACGGCCCCGTCTACCGGTTCGCCCTCCGGAAAGTCGTGCTCTTCCAGGATGAGGAGCGCGGAGGCTGAGGAGACACCCGGCGTGCCTGCAAGGCTGTACCACTGGTCCAGAAGCTCTTGTTCAGATTTCTGGTCGGCCGTGCATCCTTCGATGAATTCCGGAG
>JALZMD010000310.1 GCA_030858375.1 Chloroflexota bacterium | reverse complement strand
CAATCGGAAGACGACGATGCAAAGTACGACCACTGAAAGCAGGAAGCCCGCCTGGGCGATAGGCAGGCGGGGCGGCTCGCGCAACTCCAGGTAGAACAGCACCGTCGCCACGAGCGCCAGCGGAAGTGACGTGAACCAATTGAGCCAACCCAACAGGGGAATCAGACCCAGCAACATGAACATGGTGGCCAACAGTGCGAGGCCACAGCCAAGAGCACCCATTGTCTAGACTCCGGATTCACTTCGTCGAAATGTGGGCGATATGCCGAATATCGCACCAAAAGTGTACAGGGCCACGCGCTGCGGGACGGCGCTCAAGTACCGGTGAGAGCGGCTTTGCCTGGCTCGACTACCTGGATGGTGCTGCTGGAACCGGAAATGGGGTAAAATGATTGCGCGTGACATCACGTCCCTGACGTATGTTCGTTTTATCGCCCCCTGATTCTCGACGCCGATTCACCATGTGACGAGAGACGCAGGAGACAATCAGACTCCGGTGTCCAGTATTGCTTGCGCCTCCGTGTGATTGGAAGTGCGCCTGCCTGCCAATGTATTTCCACCGACCGTGATTGGGAGCGTGGAAACATCCTGATGGTTATCGTGAAAGAGCAAAGCACTTTGGCAAAGAAGCAGCAAGTAAGGAGGCCGGTCCGTGCGGCCGTGCCGGCAGCAGCGCCCTCCGAGGGACCACGCCGGACAAATCCGGATGCGATCGCGGTTGAGGGCAAGATTCTCGAAGCCCTGCCGAACGCGATGTTCAAGGTCGAACTCGAAAACGGCCACGAGGTCCTTGGCCATCTCGGTGGTCGGATGCGAAAGAATTACATTCGAGTGCTCCCCGGTGACCGGGTCGTGGTCGAGCTTTCGCCGTACGACCTGACGCGGGGCCGGATCACCTTCCGCCACCGATAGCGAATCGGCCCTTCCATCGTGGCAATCCCGGAGCCATCCTGGCTCCACGGTGGCGCCTGAATGGAGCAAGGGCACGCGACGCCGGGGTACACTCACCCCGGCGTTGTTGCGCCAACAGGTATCGACGCTGACCGAGCGATGTGACGGCGAACGGCCGGATCTCTTGCCAAGGGCGTGTTGTTGAAAGTGCAGTTTCCAACGTGAAATCCTGGCGAGCGTGGGTCGGTATCGCGATCAGTGCGGTCTTCCTCTACGTTGCTTTTCGAGGACAGAATTTTGGAGAAATCCGCGCTTCTCTCGGCCGGGTCGAGCTCTGGTGGTTGGCGCCAGCCCTCCTCATGTACTTCGTCGGTGTCTGGATTCGCGCTGTCCGCTGGTCGATCCTGCTTCGGCCGCTGACGCCCGGGGTCACGAGTAGATCCCTGTTTCCGACGGTTGTCGTGGGCTACATGGCCAACAATGTCCTTCCCCTCCGGACCGGCGAGATCGTCCGATCCTATCTCGTGGGCCAGCAGTACGGTGTCCGGAAGACGTCGGTCCTGGCCACGATTGCCGTGGAACGGATATTCGACGGCTTCACAATGCTGGGGTTCATGCTGGTGGCCACATCATTTGTCTCGTTTACAAGCCAGCTCCAGCACCTTGCCATAATTGCCTTCGTGATTTTTACGGTCCTCTTGATCGGGTTGTTCCTGCTGACGTTGGGTGGTGACCTGATCGACCGCCTGCTCCAGTTGATCCTCGGGCCGCTGCCTATTCGGGTTGCCGACACGGTCCAGCGGATGACCGAGTCATTTCTTGGTGGATTGGGCGTGTTCAGGAACCGGGGTGACCTGCTCCGGGTTGCTTCCTATTCGCTGCTGGCCTGGCTCTCCGAGGCATCAATGTACTACCTGATCGCACGCGGGTTCAGCGAGCTCATCCGGGAGGCGATGGGAATTGCCGCCACGTTGATGACGACCGGGGTCGCCAATATGGCGACGTTGATTCCTTCGTCCCCTGGCTACATTGGACAGTTCGAGTTTGGCGTCCGGCTTGTCCTCAACGGGGCACTTGGCGTTCCCGAAGCTCAGGCTCTGGCCTACGCGATCCTCGTGCACGCGGCGCTCTACTTTCCGATCACGCTTTGGGGGATCGTCATCTGGTTCCGCCGGCATCTCTCCTTTAAGCAGATTCAGGCCGGCGATGAGCAGGTTGACGTTGACGAAGAAGCGCTCGACTCGCGAGGCGCGATGGCTCCGAAAACGCTGAACCTCGATTGACCCTCACCCGCCACTAGGATTGGACCGTCGTTCACCATGGAAATCTGGCAGGCAATCGTGCTGGGCATCGTGCAGGGGTTGACCGAATTCCTGCCCATCTCTTCATCGGCCCACCTCATCATTTTTCCGTGGTTGTTCGACTGGGAGACACCCGGTCTCTCGTTCGACGCATCGTTGCATCTGGGCACGCTCGTGGCGGTACTGGTGTATTTTCGGAAAGAGATCGTGCGCATGATCGCCGCGATTCCGCACGCGCTGTCCAACCCGTTCGGGTTGCTCGCGGGCAAGGTCGATGCGCCGACGGATCGTGACATTGATGCTCGGATGGGACTGCTGATCGTCGTGGCGACGATCCCAGGTCTCCTCATCGGCCTGCTCTTCGAAAGCCAGATCGACGAGTTCTTCCATGCCGACGATGCCTCCGGGACCGCGATCAGTGTGATCGCCACGATGCTGATCGTGGTCGGCCTGGTGATGCTGGCGGCGGAACGTGTAGGCCGACGCGATCTTGGTGCTTCCGGTATGCGGTGGAGGGATGCGGCGGTCATTGGCGTGGCCCAGGCGATTGCGCTGATTCCGGGCACGTCGCGCTCGGGAGCCACGATCTCGGCGGGGCTGTTTCGGGGTTTGAAGCGGGCTGATGCGGCCCGCTTCTCGTTCCTGGCGGGAATGCCGCTGGTGCTCGGCGCGGGCATCAAGTCTTTGCTCGATGCCGTGGGCGAAGGGATGAGCGGCCACGAGGCCGCCCTGTTCGTTTCCGGGGCCGTCTCGGCGGGGATTGTCGGCTTCCTGGCCATATCCGGTCTGCTGCGCTACCTGGCAAACCGGAGCACGCTCGTCTTCGTGGCGTACCGGATCGCCTTCGGGCTCTTCCTGCTGGCGTTGCTCGCTATCCGCTAGCGTACTCTCCATTGGCGTTCACCTACCGCCATCGCCTTGCATGCGCCCGCGCACGGTCGCAAGGTATCACTGCGTCTCGTCGAGGCAATTCGCCCTCTGCGAATCCAGGATCTGGCAAAAAGTACGGGGAACTTGGCCCCTCCACGGATGGGGATGCCAGACCACCCACCCATTCTTGTTTCACCAACATGTGCTTGACGATGCACTCGTCACTGAGTACAGTTCAACGGTAACGAGTGTATGGAGGCGCACATGATCGATACCGCATCTCAACAGCTGGATGGCTTGCCGACACGCGGAGCAGAGGACTGGACCGACAATTGTGACTGTCTTCACCCAGAGGCAGTCTTCGCGGCAAGGCGAGCGCTGGGCAACGCACCGGCGGATGAGGTGGCGCGGATCCTGGCCGTGCTGGGGGACCCCACGCGGATTCGGGTGGTGTTGGCGCTGGCGGGCGCAGAGCTTTGCGTCACGGATCTGGCGGTGGCAACCGGGGTGAACCGGACGACCATTTCGCACCAGCTGCGAGTCCTGCGCGACCACCGGCTGGTGCGTCGCCGGCGCGAGGGCAAGGTCGTGTATTACGCGCTGGATGACGATCACGTCACGGCGCTGCTGAACATGGTCACCGCCCATGTGACCGAAGCACACATTGAGGCGGGAGATCGTAAGACCGCATGACCATGACGAGTGAACCCAAACGGGTTGTATTCGATATTGCGGGCATGGACTGCGCCGACTGCGCGAAGAGCGTCGAGCGCGTGGTGGGTACGCTGCCTGACATCTCGGCTGCCAACGTCAGTTTCGGTGGTGGGACGCTAACGATTGTCCCCCGCGAAAGCGTGACAGAGATCGACGGCCTGGCCCGCGCCGTAGGCGGTGCGGTCGATCGTGCCGGGTACACCGCGACGCTGCGCGAGGATGGCGCGTTCCGTTCGGCGCCACGCGCTCCCTGGTGGAAAAACAGGAAACTGATCCCAACCGGTGTCGCACTCCTACTCTGGATCGCGGCGATGATCGCGTTGCATCTCGCCGGTCAACGCGCGGTGTCAGTCGCCCTCTTCTTCACGGCAATCGTGGTGGGTGGGTATCCCGTTGCCCGGTCGGGCCTGGCGGCGCTTCGGGCCCGCCGCCTCGATATGAACGTCCTGATGACCATCTCCGTGGTTGGGGCCGCGGCCCTCGGTGACTGGTCCGAGGGCGGGCTGGTCGTTGTGCTCTTCTCGATGGGTACCACTCTCCAGGCAGTTACGTTCGACCGTACCCGGAGCGCCATTCGCGGCCTGCTCGATCAGGCGCCGGAGGAGGCGTTCGCGATCAGGAACGGCCATGATGTTACGGTTGCCGCCGCCGAACTCGTCACAGGCGACATCTTCCGGATTCGTCCCGGTGATCGCTTGCCGGCCGATGGAGAAGTGATCGAGGGCGCGTCGGCGCTGCAACAGGCGGCGATTACCGGGGAATCGATGCCGGTCGAGAAGCGGGTCGGCGACCAGGTCTTCGCCGGAACGCTCAATGGCGGCGGCAGCCTGCTGGTTCAGGTGTCAAAGCCCGTCGCCGAGTCGATGCTTGCGAGTATCGTCCATCTCGTCGAGGATGCTCAGGCGGCGCGCGCGCCGTCGCAGCAATTGGTCGATCGGTTTGCGGCCGTCTACACGCCAATCGTCGTGGTGATGGCTGCGCTGATAGCGGGCTATGGCTGGCTGTTCGCCAACGACACCGGGACCTGGGTGTACCGTGCACTGGTCCTGCTCGTGATCGCCTGCCCGTGCGCCCTGGTGATCTCGACGCCAGTTTCGATCGTTTCGGCCATTGGCGCCGCGACCCGAATGGGCATCCTCGTCAAGGGTGGCGCGGCATTGGAAGAGATGGCGCGCGTTCGGACGATCGCGTTTGACAAGACCGGCACACTTACGATTGGACGGCCCAGTGTGGTCTCCGTGGTGCCCTTCGGCGATGAAACGGAAGCTTCCGTACTGACCCTGGCCGCCGCCGTCGAACAGCAATCGGAGCACCCACTGGCGCGGGCAGTTGTGGCCCGCGCCCTGCACGACAATCTGCAGGTTCCCGCTGCCGTGGAGTTCGATTCGCTCACGGGACGCGGCGCCATGGCGACCGTGGATGGTGCCAGGTTCGCGATCGGCAGTGAACGCCTGCTGAACGATCAGTCGGCCGGTGCCGAAGACCTCGTTCACGTGCATCAGCTCGCCGAGGAATATGGAGCCAGGGGCCAATCGGTGCTGACGCTCGTGCGCATTGGAAATGGAGCGGCCAGGGTGCTCGGGGCAATCGTGGTCGCCGACCGGATCCGGAGTGGCGCACCGCTGGCCATCGAGCGGCTGCGGGCAAGCGGTATCAGATCAGTGGCAATGCTGACCGGGGATCGGGCAATCGTTGCGAACTCGGTTGCCGCGACGACCGGTGTCGATGAAGTCCGGGCCAATCTGTTGCCCGATCAGAAATCACAGGCCATCGCCTCGCTTCGGTCGCTGGGATCGGTGGCTATGGTCGGTGACGGCGTGAACGACGCGCCAGCGCTGGCTGCCGCCGACGTTGGGATTGCAATGGGCATCGGAGGGTCAGATGTCGCCCTGGAGAGTGCCGATGTCGCGCTGATGCGGGACGATCTTTCGTCCCTGCCCTCGCTGGTTGACCTTGCACACCGCACGTTGGTGATCATTCGGCAGAATGTTGCGCTTTCGATGCTGACGAAGGTGCTGGCGCTGGGATTGGCCGGGTTCGGATTCGTGAACCTTTGGATCGCGGTGCTGGTCGATGTTGGAACATCCGTGGCCGTCACCCTCAACGGATTGCGGCTTGCCCGGATCCAGCAGCAGGCGGCGACCGACGCCATTGATCCGTCGGAAGCGTCCGAGGAGTGTGGATGCGGAGACGAATCCGGTCATCAGCATGCACAGGCTGCTGACTGACCAGGTGACGCTGGCTGATCTCCTGTTGGCCAGGACCACTACGCCTGCAGCCAGCAACCTTTCTCGCACGCCTCGGCGAAACACTCGGCACCTTCCGCGAACGTACGCAATATCGTGATTTATGGCCCGGTGGCGCCCTAACGAGGCATGAAGGCTTGAAATGAGGTATGAGCGTGATGCGCATCTCCCAGTGCCATGTCCCTATTCGGCCACTGGCGACTCGATGGTGAAGTCGCCGTTGATGTCGGTGTAATTCCACGACATATAATGCTGCCGCGCAATCATCGCTACCCGCTCGACGTTGCCGGTCGACGTGTTGATCCACCATGCGAGCCATGCCTCGGCTTGGGTCGGTCGGTCTGGAAGGTAGAACGTGACCACCTGGTACTCGATGCCATCGATTTTCTGGAGTACGCCAAGCCGGAAATTCTCGGCTCCGGCGTATGTCTCGTTCCACTCCGCTGGCGTGCTGAATCGTGAAGGCGGTTCGTCAAGCCAGACGCCATCAGTTGCCTGCAGCCAGGCCCGATCACCGATCGTGATAGATCTGCGGGAGTCGTAGGTCGGCGCGGTCGGCGGCTCGCCGATTGAGTTCGCCGAGAAACCTCCGGAGTAGCGGACATTGAGTGAGTAGGCCTCAGTTGCTTCATCTGGCCCGTCGATCACCGCGAAGTTCGCTCGAACCAGCACATCGTTGCCGGAACCCAGGTTCTCGGTCCAGCGCACGCGGTCCCACGCCAGCATTTGGGCGTAGGCAGCGTCGAACAAGGCCCTGGCTTCCGGATTGGACGAAGGCTTGGGCGCCGCATCGAAACCCTGTGCGTTCGGATCCGGCAGCAGTGAGTAGAACGTCGCTTCCTGGGCCGCTTGGCCAGCGAGGTTGACCCGGGCATCGATCTGCCACCAGCCATCCAGGCTCAAGTTGAGCCCCGTCGTGCGCCAGGCCAGCGGTTCAAGTGCATCCCGCTGCATGTCAATCCCGGTGTTGATGGTCCCGTGATCGAGACTGGTGAAGCTGAGCGCGATGCTGGGGGGCGGGTCCAACTGCATGGCTTCTCCGTCCCAATCAGTCAGACGCACAGCCAGGTCGTTGTTCCCGGACTGGGCGGGATCGATCGTCAGGTGCACCAGCATCGTGTCCGGGTCGGCCTCGACACTTGTCGAGGCCACCAGCGTTACCTGATCGAGGATGGATTCCACCGTCGCAGGTGGTGCCGAAAGCGCCATTGCCGAGCCGCCAAGGACGACGACCGTCACCAACGCGAGTTCCGCGCCCAGCGTTTTCCGGAAACGGCCAACTCCACTGCTGACCGTGCCTGTGGCGGACGCGCCAACCCGGGCAACAAGGCCACGGTGATAGATCGCCAGGCCCAGCGGCACAATCAGGATAAGCAGCTTCAACAGGAGGATGACACCATAGTTTGAGGTCCAGATGGGCTCGAACACGGACCGGCTCCACCCGTCTTCCCGAACCTGATCGACGAACGGGAAGATGAACCCGGTGTTTGCGAGTCCTGTTGCCACGGCGATGCCAAACAGGATCAGGGCAACATTGGAGAAGCGTTTGAGACGCATGGTGGAACCGGGTTCGGTTCTCGTCGCGGCCCACACCGCGAGCGCGACCAGCCCCCCGGTCCACAGCGCCACGGATACCTGGTGGACAAAGTCGGTGGCGACTGCAACGTTCCGATACGTTTCGCGGCCGGCGGCGTGACTTGTCAGCGAAAGCCCAAGCAATGATCCCAGTGCCAGGCCGCT
>JALZMD010000304.1 GCA_030858375.1 Chloroflexota bacterium | reverse complement strand
GCGACAATGGGTTCGCCGACGATGGGCGCCACCTCGGGCCGGATGTGCCAGCCCTCAGAACCAGGAGTCATCCACTCGTCCTCGTGCTGTACGTAAACGATGGGCGTACCTGCCGTTCGGGCTGCATCAACGACCCTACCGATGCGCTCGACGACCGCCTGGGTGTCGAACCCGTTCTCGACGACGGCGTTCTGGACATCAATGACGAGCAGTACCGAGGTTCCGCCACGTTCCTGGAGTTCCTGTCGCATCGTGTGATTCCTCTCGTGTGTGCTGCCGAACCGATTGCCATGCACGTAGAATATCCGTCAGTGAAGACAGGATTAGTCCGCTTTCGTGGTTCGCTTTCCACGACGGAAACTTAGACCGCGGGCGGACACACGCATCGACAAGATCCGATGGCCGCACTGCCGTTGCCGGTCAATGCTGGTCCGCCCCTACAACGCCTGCCTGTCAGGGATCTTCCCCGATGGCTGCATTGGAGGCGTGATGCGATGGTGATGGAAGCGACGAAGCCGGCGAGCCGGATCCTGGCGATGCTGGAACTGCTGCAGGACCGGCCGGGGATGACTGGCCCGGACCTGGGCGAAGCGCTGGGCGTGACGACGCGGACGATCCGGCGCTACGTGGCGACGCTGCAGGATATGGGGATCCCGGTCGAGCCCAACGCCGGCCGGATCGGCGGGTACTGGCTGCGGCCGGGCTACCGGATGCCTCCGCTGATGTTCAGCGCCGACGAGGCGATCGGGCTGGCGGTGGCGCTGCTGACGACCCGGGTCTCGAACGAGGCCGACCTGCCGGCCCCGGTCGCCAGCGCCCTGGCCAAGATCGAGCGCTCAATGCCGCAGGATCTCGCGAACCGGATCGATACGATCCGCAACGGGTTCCAGATGGCACGCAACCCCTGGCCGGAAACGGGGGTGTTCCCAAAACCGGAGGTGCTGGCCGAGTTGATCCAGGCGTCGCTGGCCTACCAGCGGTGCTGGATTCGCTATGGCAGCTGGGAAGGAAACCAGACCTCGCGAGATATCGATCCCTACGGTGTGCTCTACCTCGATGGCCGCTGGTACGTGCATGGCTGGTGCCACCTGCGGAAGGACGCGCGGACCTTCCGGATCGACCGGATCAGGCGGATGGATATCATGCCGCACACGTTCGAGCCACCCGGGATCGACATCGAAGATGCCGTGATGCGCTCGATAGCGTCGTCGCGATCGGGTGGCGAGTTCGAGTTGCTGATCGATGCGCCGATCGACCAGGTGCGTGGCTACTTGCCGCCGCCCCTCGCGATCCTGGAGTCGCTTGACAGCAGCCGGACAAGGGCCTATGGGACGACAGATAATCCATCTTGGCTGGCTTCCCGGATCGGCGGCCTGCCGTTCGACGTCAGGGTGGTGCGGCTGGAATCGCTGAAGGTCGCCATGCGGGTGATTGGGCAGCGGATGATCGCCGCGGCGGGAGCATGATCCGATAGCGCCGGCGTGGTAGGGTCTGGAGAACGAACGCAATCTCGATGAGCGCAGGAAGCAAAGCCCTGAATATGACCATTCCTTCACTTCCCGAAGAACAACCCGAGTCGTCGCCAGTGGACGAGCAGGACGAGATCCCCTCGGCGATACCGCAATCGGTGATGACTGCGGTGTCGGTTTTCCTGGTGCTGGCCCTGGTTCTGGGCAGTGCCAGCACGATCGTGGTCATGACCGACCTGGGACTGGATTTCGCCGTGCTGGCCGGTCTCCTGATTGCGGTGGTGCTGGTCGTCGCCTGGTTCCTGCTACCGGCCAGGACGACACGTCGCTAGCGCGTCCCCTTGAGGAGGATCGAGCATGTCCAGCAATGGCGTGGCGTCATCGGCAACCCAGCGAACGCAGCGCCGCGCGATTGGGTGGGGCGCGGGCGCATTCATCGGGATTGGTATCGGGGGCGCGCTGGTTTTCGCCCTCGGTGACTGGGTCATGGGCATCATCGTCGCGGTCGTAACGACCCTTGTAGTTGCTGGGGTCTACCTCATGGCCGGGCACTCGACCGCCGAGCGGCGGGCGGCGCACATCGTGGCGAGGGAAGACGCGATCGAGGATGACGAGGACGACGACGGTACCTATTGAGGATAGCGCGTCGCCGGGAGCGTCATTTTCCCGTATCGGGTGCTACCATCGAAATCGTGATCCAGCATCGAGCGATCCCCCGGCAAGCCCGGCGCGTCGCCACGAACCGTGGAACCTCTCGTCATCCATCCGGTGCGGTAGCGCAACGGGTGTCAGGAGCACGTCATGATGCACGCGGAAGCCACCCAGCCCGGCGGGTTGGTCCGGATCGCCGATTACCTTGTCGAACGGCTCCGGCAACATGATGTCGGCCATGTCTTCGGTGTTCCGGGCGATTACGTGCTGACGTTGTTCGACCATCTGGAAGGTTCCGCGCTCACGGTTGTCAATACCTGCGACGAGCAGGGCGCCGGGTTTGCCGCGGATGCCTACGCGCGGATGCGTGGGCTAGGCGTGGTTTATGGGGTGGGAGGACTGAAGGTCGCCAACACCACGGCCCAGGCCTTTGCCGAGCAGTCGCCCGTGATCGTGATCAGCGGCGCCCCTTCGCTGGCGGAGCAGGCTGACGGGCAGTTACTTCACCATGTGATCAAGAATTACGACAACCAGCAGCGCATATTCGAGCGCCTGACCGTGGCGACGGCGGTGCTCGACGACCCGGATCTCGCATGCCGTGAGATCGACCGTGTGATCGATGCCGCGCTGGTGAACCAGCAGCCAGTCTACCTGGAGATCCCGCGCGACATGACCCTGGTCGAGGTGGCCCGGCCCCAGCAACCATTACCGGTTTGGCACGGTCCCCAAAGCGATGGGCCAGCACTTGAGGCGGCGGTGAATGATGCGGTCTCGCTTCTCCGGGCCGCCAAACAGCCCGTCGCCTTCCTTGGCGTCGAGGCGGTCCGGCTCGGGCTGTTGCCAGCGGCGCTCCTCCTGATCGAGGGGTCGTCGATTCCGACGGCGGTGACGCCGCTCGACAAGTCGGCGATTTCCGAGCAGCACCCGTGTTTCATCGGAGTGTATGGTGGCGCGATGTCGCGCCGTCCGGTCCTGGACTACGTAGAGTCGGCCGATTGCCTGCTGCTGCTGGGCGCCCTGCTCACCGATCTCAACCTTGGTGGCAATACCGCACACCTCAGGCCGGAACGATTCATCCACGCCACACGCCACCAGGTCCGGATCGGCTACCGGACCTATGACCGGGTGCGGCTCGAGGACTTCGTGTCCGCGCTGGCGGAGGTGAAGCTGCCCGATTTTTCACCTATATCCAAACCGTCGATGCCGGCTTCCACCGCCGGGCAACCACGCCCGGAAACTCCGATGACGGTTGCCCGGCTGTTCGATCGATTGGGCGCGTTCCTGTCGGATACCACGGTCGTGATTGCGGATCCGGGCGATGCCACGTTCGGTGCGCTCGACCTGCCGGTGCGGCAGGATCACGAATTCCTCGCGAATGCCTTTTACGCATCCCTGGGATTTGCGGTTCCCGGCAGCATTGGTGCCCAGCTGGCGGCGCCGGACCGCCGGCCACTCGTGCTGGTGGGCGACGGCGCGTTCCAGATGACGGGCATGGAGCTGTCGACATCGTTGCGCTACGGATTGAACCCGGTCGTGGTGGTGTTGAACAACGGTGGGTATCTGACCGAG
>JALZMD010000295.1 GCA_030858375.1 Chloroflexota bacterium | reverse complement strand
GTGGGCGTGCTGATGAGCGGACCTGAGGATGCCGAGATTCACGCCAGCTTCCGGACCGGGTCGCTCCCGACCGGAACCGATGTGATCGAGATCCTCAACGCGCTGGGCGAGGTCGATGGTGCGACCGCGAGCCAGCTGATGGCGAGCGTCAACATGCCGAAGGGGCGGCTCGATGGCGCCCTCCGTTACCTCTCGGTCCAGCGCCCGGCGCCGGTCGTACGCGACGGACGGATCTGGCGGCGCACCCCGGTACCGTGGCGTTCGGATTATGTCGATCACCGCGATGCGTTGATCGCGATGCGCGAATCCGAGTGGGACGAGATGCAGCGTTACCGACGGCAGGCGACCGGCTGCCAGATGCGCTTCCTGCTCCAGGCACTGGACGATCCCGATCCGCCAGATCGCTGCGGCCGGTGCGAGAACTGCCGGGGCAAGCCGGTGCTGGATATTGGCCTCGATCCCGACCTGATGCACGAGGCACACCGTTCGGCCGGCGAGGTTGCCGCCAACGTGATCGCCCCGCGGGTGCAGATTCCCAAGGACTCGATGCCGATCTACGGCTTCCCCACGCGGATTCCACCCGATCGCCGCGCGGAACCGGGCGTCTATCTTGGGCAATGGGGCGATGGTGGATTAGGTGATGAAGTCAGGACAGGTAAAGAGGTCGGTTCGTTTGATGATCATGTTCTGGAAGCGGCAGTGACGTTCTTGCGGCCTCGATGGGGCCCGTCCAACGGTCCGGAATGGATTGCGTGCGTGCCATCGCTGCGTCATCCGGACCTCGTTCCCGATTTTGCCGAAAAGTTGGCGACGAAGCTCAACCTGCCGTTCGTCCCGTTGGTCGCCAAAGTGAAGGATACGCCGGCGCAGAAATTTCAGGAGAACAGTACCTACCAGTGCCGCAACCTCGATGGAGCGTTTGCGCTCACGCGCCAGCCACCTGCTGGAAAGGTGTTGCTCCTGGATGACTTCGTGGACTCCGGCTGGACCTTCACCATACTCGCCCTGCTTCTTCGTCAGGCTGGAAGCGGTCCCGTGGTCCCTTTTAGTTTGGCCTCGACACGATCGAGAGACGGGTAATGGTCTCGCCGCGAACCCAGGCAACCATGTTGCTCACGGCCCGGATTGCCGCCTCATCCAACGATACCAGCCAGCCGCTGGATGTGCGGGAGTGGAACACACTGGCGCGGTGGTTGGCGACGAAAGACCTTACCCCGGAAGACCTGGTCCAGGGCGACATGGACGGCATCCTCGCCGATTGGGATGACCGGCGGATCGGCCGCGATCGTCTTCTGGCGCTGCTCGATCGGGGCCACGCGCTGGCGATGGTGGTGGAGCGCTGGCTGGCCACCGGTCTCTGGATCCTCGGGCAATCCGATCCGGAGTACCCGGCTCGTTTGCGGGAACGCATGAAAGAATCGGCTTCGCCGCTGCTCTTTGGCTATGGGGAGCTCCGGCATTTCCGGAACCGGGGGGTCGCCATCGTCGGGTCGCGCAATGCGCCGGACCACGATCTCCAACTGGCCGAGGATCTGGGGCGGGCGGTGAGCGCGGCCGGCTACAACGTCGTCAGCGGCGGCGCCCGGGGCGTCGACGACCGGGCGGCGACGGGCGCGTTCTCGGCGGAAGGCACGATGATCGCCGTGGTCGCCGATTCGCTGCTGAAGAACGCGGGCAAGAAGCAGTACCGTGACCGCCTGCTGCGGGGCGACCTGGTGCTGACGACACCGTATTCCCCCGATACCGGGTTCAGCGCCGGGAACGCGATGGGGCGCAACCGGCTCATCTATTGCCTCGCCGACGCTGCTGTGGCAGTGAGTTCGGCCAACGGTTCGGGTGGCACCTTTGGCGGAGCCACCAACAACCTCAAGGGCAGCTGGGTTCCCCTGTGGGTCGCACCCACCGACGACCCGGACTCGGGCAACCCCGCGCTGGTCGAAGCGGGCGCCGGCTGGCTGCCAGCATGTGACGACGTCGACATCGACGCCCTTTTCACCTGGCCGGAACCGCCGAAGCGCCCCGACGCGCCGGTCCAGAACGGATTGTTCTAGAAGGCTGTGAAACTCCGATGGCGCAATGGCATGACGCGATCAGATCCATTCATGAGCAGCATTTTGGGGATCCCTGGCCGGAACGATTGGTGGCAATCAACCAGCGATTCGGGCTGAGTGGTGACAACGTATTCCTTACTCACGGTCAAACCGTTCCACCTCCCTGGTTCAACGGCGATATTGAAGCTGTCAGGCCAGGAGATTGGGTGCTTATGGTTTCCCTCAATCCACGGGTGATTCCTTCGGAGGTTGAAACCATCCGGTGGTATGACAATCAAGGGTTTACTGCAGAGACGTATTGGGCGCATTGGAGACGATTTAACACGAATCATTGGTACTGGAAGTTCTTCCGACCGCGTGTTCGCTTGGCTTCAAGGCTTATGGGCAAGTCTGTTACGCCGAATCTCGAACCGCTGTTTGCCACTGAACAGATGATATTTGTGGAGTTATGCCCGTATGGCTCGGGATCGTTCAAGCCCTCTCAATCCATGGTCGAAGAATTGGCAACGACTGATGAGGGCTTCAAGATCGCCGCAGTCGTCCGACGGTTGCTTATCGAGCGGGGCAAACCGCACGCAATTGTCGTAAATGGCAATCTGGCGCTAGGGGATTTCGAGGCGTTGGAACGCGACCGGTTCATATGGGATGAATTGCGGTACGAATCTGTTGAGTCGCTCTCGGGTCGGTCTCCCGGCCGTATGCTTTGGCACCGGCAGGGACACTATCAGGTGAATGCGGCACACAAGATTCCTGTGTTCGGGTGTCCCTTCCTGAAAAGCACCAAAGGTCCAAATTCGAACGCCGAAATCGACGACCTGGCTGATCGGATTCGGGCCTTCATCAGATCGGAACAGTTCTCTCCTGATCTTGCTCTTTAGCAAAGGCGATCAGCCTGTCAGTCAAAGGTATAGCAATCTTATACGTATGCATGACAGCTTGCCGAATCATCCGGATACGGTCGATCTCTTCCAGATTGCTGCCGGGCAACAAGGCTACTTCACGTCCAGGCAGGCGCATGATGCCGGCGTCTCCAACGACCTGGTCAAGCACTACCTTCGCTCAGGGAAATTCATTCGCGCCCATCGGGGCGTCTATCGATTCCGGGATTACCCACCCTCACCCCGGGAGCACGTTGTAGCGGCCTGGCTGGCGGTCGGCAGGATCACGCCGCTATTTCCCACGAGAGCGGGCTGGACCTTCTGGAAATAAGCGATCATCCCCAATGCCATCGACATTACCGTGCCTTGATCCAGACGCTATCTGACGCCTCCAGCCGGCATCTCCCTCCACACCTCGACCAGGCCATTCGTGGCCAGGGACTTTACCTACCGGAATGGCATTCGGGTGATGTCTCCTACACGCACGAACGTGGATGTGGTGGAAGCCGGGACTTCCCCGAAGCATGTCGAACGTGCGGTATCCGAGGCGCTTCCGGCTGGTATGACCTCTGCTCGCCGACTTCGGGCAGCAGCGGCTCGCCGCTGCCTGCGTGTACAACGCGTGATCGAGCAAGCCATTGAGCTGACGACGCCATGGAATACGCGACGGCAAGGAACTTCCGGGCGGCAATCGATGCGCGGCTCAAACCACTGTCCATGACCGACGATCCGAGGGCATTGGTCCAGATCCGCAAGGAGATCGCGTTCGATCGATTCCCCGCCAGCCTACTCGATCCGCTGCTCGGCGGCAGGCTGTTTCAATTGGCGGTCTGGGATTACGTCGTTGGCGAGTGGCGCATTGAGTGATGCCGACGTTCGGTCACCATGTAACGCTCATCCCTGCCCAACGGCAGCCGCGTCTCAAATTCGAACGCTGAGGGGTGAGCCGTGTGTCGTAGTCAAGCCGAATTTGGCAGAGGGTGGGCAGCACTAGCCGACGACGAGCGGGTGGGCGTGCGCCACCAGGCCGCCAGCGCGGCGGCGGTAGAGCGAGGCGTCGACGGTGTCCACCACCCAGTCGGCCGTGAGTTCCGCAGGCGACGCGCTGCCGTCCTGAAGGTTCAGGTCGAACAACCGGCCATCGCCATCGATCGTCAACAGGCGCATTGGGTCGATCAGGTGTTCGCCGATGACTTCGTACTCGAATGCCTGGTCAGCGAGGAAAGAATCGTTCACGCAAGCTCCCAACCCGGCTGTGCCGGTGCACGTGCCCAGGCACGCGAGCATCAGGTGGACGTATAACACGA
>JALZMD010000246.1 GCA_030858375.1 Chloroflexota bacterium | reverse complement strand
GGCGATATTCGTGCCGGATTCGACGCGACAGCACCGTTGGAACGCACTTCACGAAGGACTCACGTCCCGCAGGCGAAGGAAGCTCATCAAACTTTGGTGACACCGTCAGCAATGACGATGTACCGCTTACACCAGAGGTGAAACAACACACTGTCAAGACGGTAGAGAGCCCGGTGGTCGCAAGATCGGTGGGCTTTTCTGTGCGCGCCCGGGTATTCCCGATTCGATCAAACGAGATCGCTACCTGAGTTCCCGGGGCGACAACCGAGTAGGGTGGCAATCGGCCAAGTCTTGGTGACACCGAGCCGAATTAACCACATCCTTGACAAAGAGGTACCTCGCGGATAAGGTGTACGTACAGATAGGGCGTCACCTAACTGAAGTCGAGCGACACGATCCTGCGAGCAGCATCCGTGTTGCAGCCGATCACGCGGAACCGCCAGGGCGAACACCATTGGCTGGATGGCGGACAGTGCCGGACACACGGCGTTGTCCTTGTCCGGAACCGCGAGATCGGCCTTGGGCGACGGCATGCGGCGAGAGGCCGATGTGGCTCGATGGCACAGCTGAGTCCGAGCGGTGCTGGGGAATAGCACCGGGTGGACGATACGGATAGCCTCACTGGCTTCCACACTGCCCACCCGACTGACGCCGGGAAGCGTCAGGATTCCCGCTCGCACGCTGCGATGACGGCAAGAAGCCCAGCGACCGGGCGGTCGCTGGGCTTCCTGTGCGTGGCGCTGTCGTCACCCATTCCACAAACCGAATGTTATCCCGGTTGCCCGAAGGCGATGGGGCTGAAGTTGGTATCGCGGTCGAAGGTATCGACGCCTTCGGCGCGTTTCAGTTTACCGATCACGACGTAGGTGAAGGGGGTCGCCAATACCTCGTAGGCGGTCTTGAGCAGCACGCCGGTGTAGAGCATCTCCCAGAGCACCTGCCCGGAAAAGACCCCGGCGAACGCGATGGTCACGAACACTACGGTGTCCAGGCTCTGGCCCACGACCGTCGACCCGATCGTCCGCGTCCACAGCCAGCGGCCATTGGTGCGCACCTTGAGCCGGGCCAGGACGTAGGAGTTGGCAAAACCGCCGATCAGGTAGGCACACAGCGACGCGATCAGGAAACGGGGTGTGGAATCGAAGATCCGGCTCCACGCATCGCCGCCGTCCCACGACGCCTCGGCGGGCAGCGCGCCGGCAAGCTGGAAGGTGCCGACGGCGAGGGCATTGCAGAGGAACCCGAGCCAGATTACGCGACGGGCGGCAGCGTAGCCGTAGACTTCGGTCAACACGTCGCCCACGATGTAGGCGATCGGGAAGGTGAGGAGGCCGGCATCGGTGACCCACGGGCCGAAGGCCAGCACCTTGACCGCCACCAGGTTGGCGGTAATCAGGCTTGTCACATAGAGGGCAACGATCACCATGAAATATGGTGAGGCGTACATTGCCGGCATTGTTCGGCTGGCCTGTGGTGAAGCGTTGTGATCGGTCGTCATGAAATTCCTGTGGAGCAACGATAGCTGGACGGGAAAGCGTAACCCGCGCACCCGGCAAAGTGTAATGGGTGGGGATGGGGATGGGTCTGGTGAGCACGGCTGAAATGAGCCAAGAACGGACCGAGCAGCTCGAGGTCGTGCAAAGGAGGATCCTGGCCTGCACTCGCTGTGTCGATGCCGGTTACCTGGCCGCGGCGAACCCGATCTTCCGTGGCAACGCCACCCATCGCAACATGATCGTCGGTCAGGCGCCGGGTCCACGCGCGCATCTCTCGGGCACGCCGTGGTCGGGAGCCTCGGGTACGCTGCTGAGGAAGTGGTTCGCGCGGGCCGGGTTCGACCCGGAGCGGTTCCTCGACGACTGGTATTTCACGAGCCTCACCAAGTGCTTTCCGGGCAAGGCGAAGCTGGGCGCGGGCGATCGTGCCCCATCGGCGGCGGAGCGGTCGTTGTGCCGCCCGCACCTCGATGCCGAGATCGCGCTGGTCCAGCCTCGGCTGATCGTGACGCTGGGCAGGATGGCGGCCGACGCGCTGATTCCTGGGGGGCGGTCGATGACGCTCAGGGACCTCGTTGGATCGTCAGTCACGCTCGATCTGGGGTATGGGCCGATTGTGGTCGTCCCATTGCCGCACCCGTCCGGGGTTGGTCGCTGGCTCAACGACCCCGCCAACCGCACCCTCGTCGATCGGGGGCTTGATCGTATCGGCTCGACGAAATAGCTGGTCCGTCCGCTTTCGACCGGAGAAAAGCATGAGCCAAACGATTCTCGACCGCACGCCACCCAAGGCCGATTCGCGAATTCCATATGGGGAGCACCCCTTGCAGTTTGCTGAGCTCCGGTTGCCGGCGGGCCCGGGTCCGCACTCGTGCATCGTCGCGCTTCACGGCGGGTTCTGGCGCAATCGCTACACGCTCGACCATCTCGGCCACCTCTGCACCGCCCTCGCCGGCGTGGGCATCGCGACCTGGAGCGTGGAGTACCGGAGGGTCGGTGATCCGGGCGGGGG
>JALZMD010000230.1 GCA_030858375.1 Chloroflexota bacterium | reverse complement strand
CCGGAAGCGTGTATTTCCAGGTCACCATCATCGTCCGGAACGGGTTGCCGCCGGTGATCGCCGAGGCCGCGAACGGCGCCAGGGCGGTCGGCGGGGAGACTTCGGAGAGCACGGCGTAGTAGAAGATGAACATGTGGGCCGCCACTTCCGGCACGCCGAGCGAGATCATCGCCGGGGCCGTGATCGCGGCGGCGATGATGTAGGAGGCCGTGACGGGCACCGCCAGCCCCAGCACGAGCACCGCGATTGCCGTGAAGAAGATGGTGAGGAAGAGATTGTTGTTGGCCAGGTCCACGATAAGATCGGACATCTTGAGCCCAAGCCCGGTCAAAGTCATGACGCCGACGATGAGGCCCGCGGTGGCGCAGGTCGAGGCCACGGACAGCGTGCTGACGGAGCCCGCCCGCAACGTGCGGACCGCTCGGGGCGGGGTGATCGCCGTGTCGCGCCGCAGGAAGCTGAGCAGGAAGGCGAGGCCCGTGGCGTAGACCACGGCCGTCATCGGTGTGTACCCGAGCACCATGAAGACGACGATCGCGATCAGCGAGGTGAAGTGATACCAGTACTTGCGGGTGAGGGCCCAGATCGGCTCGGTCTCAATCACCACCGCCGTGGTCCCCATCTTGCGGCTGTCCAACTCAATCATGAGGAAGATCGAGAGGTAGTAGAAGATGGTCGGGATGATCGCCATCCGCAGCACTTCGAGATAGGAAATCTGCAGGAACTCGGCGATCAGGAACGCCGCCGCGCCGAGCGTCGGGGGCGAGAGGATGGCGCCGATGCCGCCTGCCGAGAGGACCGCCCCGCCCGACTCGCGGCTGTAACCGGCCCGCTTCAGCATCGGCCACGCCACTGAGCCCAGCGTCACGGTGGTGGCCACGCCGCTCCCCGAGACGGTTCCCAGCAGGAACCCGGCAATGGTGGTGGTCCGGCCCGCGCCGGAGGCTTTCGACCCGGTCGCTGCGAACGAGAAGTCGAGAAAGAATTTCCCGGCGCCGGAGTATTCGAGCACGGCGCCGTAGATGGTGAAGAGCACGATGAAGGTCGCCGCGACCGCGATCGCGGTGCCGTACAACCCTTCGAGCGAGATGTACATTGTGCCCACGACCCGGTCCAGCTCGTAGCCGCGGTGCCCCCACTGGCCGGGAAACACATCGCCCCAGAAGGCGTAGGCAAGGCCGGCCATGGCAACGGCCGGCAGGATCCAGCCGATCGTCCGCCGGGTCGCCTCCAGCACGAGGATGATGCAGATCGTGCCCATCAGCACGTCGGTCTCGTTGGGACGCGCGGCGCGGTAGACGAACTCGTCGAAGGTCAGGATCGGGTAAATCGAGACCATGAGGCTGGTCGCAACCAGCACGAGGTCGATCAGCCCCACCCGCGCCCCGCCGAAGATGAACCCGAGGACGCCGGTGCGTTTCGAGCCCCGGATCATCGGGTAGAGAAGGAAGGTCAGCACCAGTGCGATGCCGAGAAAGGCGGTGCGGTAGATTTGGGCCGAAATCGTGGCGCGGGTGGCGTAAAGGGCGTAGACCGAGAGGCCTACCGCGATCACGGTCACGATGATCGCCCAGGCGCCAGTGAGTTTCCGGGTCGGGCTTTCGGCCTCGTGGGTTTCGATCAGGTCTTGGGTGTCGTCGGGAGATGGGAACTCGGGATCGACCGATTCGGCGTGACCGTCACGAGGCGGATCATCGGGTCCAGGCCGGTCACGCGATCGCTTTGTGTCGTCCGAGTCGGTCATGGATCGCGATCTCCGGGATTGGCGCGAGGCGCTTTAAACGTCATTCCGCCGGGAGGTGCTGCCTCCACTCGCTGGCGCTCGCTGCGGAATGACAATTCACGCGCTTCGCGCAGGGATTCTTCGCAAGCTCAGAATGACGGTGGGTGTAGGTGAATTCCATCACAAGTTCGATCACAACGACATGCCTAGCACCCCATCCCCAGCAAGTGCGTCGCCAATGGCCGCGTGACCAACGCCAGCCGCACGCCCTCCGAGCCATCGACCATCGTCGCCAGGTCCACCCTCCAGCCGTCGATCGTCAACCGGTGGGCGCCGATCTGGTCGACCCGAACCGGGAGCGCCGCGAACTCCTGGTCCGGAACCACCACCTCGAACCGCTCGCCAATGGGTTCCACCTGGCCGTCCCAGGCGTAATACTCGGCGGCAGCGGCCTGGTCAGCGAGGATGCTGGTTCGCAGCAAGGTTCCGGCGCCAGTTGGCTGGAAGGTTTCAATGACATCGCCACCATACATCGAGTGGGTGAATGTCAATGTGATCGTGGAATTCCGGACCGCCCGCGCGCAGACCATCGAGCGATCACGCTCGCCGGTTACGGCCACAAGTGTCACCGGCGTCAGCGCCAGCCCCGCCATGACCAGGATCGCAACCAGCCCGATGGCGGCCACCATGCGTCCTGACAGACGCAACCGACGCGGCGCTTCGCGCTTGATTGTCATACCGCTACGCTGTCGCAACGAGCCGCAGGCGAGTGGAGAAATCTCCTGCCGCAGCAGCACCGGAGCAATGTTCGCTGCGGCGAAAAGATTCCTTCACTCGCTAACGCTCACTACGGAATGACAATCAAGCCGCTCCGCTCCAAGCCAAACCAGCGTGTCTCACGCAGCCGGTGACGCTTCCGGGGTGCTATCACCGCCGATGGTGACGCCCTGCTCCTCGTAGTAGCGAATCGCGCCGGGATGATACGGGATCGGCGAGTTCTGGACGGCGTTCTCGAGCGTCAGGTCGTTGGCTGCCGGGTGCGCGGCGGCGAGGTCGGCCTGACCGGCGAACATCACGCTCGTGACGTTGTAGGCCAGTTCCTCATCCATGTCGCCGTTGACCACCAGCACGTTCGGAACGATCACCACCTCGACATCCTCGGCCTGGTTCGGATAGGTCTCGGCCGGAATCGTCGCCGTGCTGTAGAAATCACCATAGGCCTCCTGAAGCAGGCTGGTGACCTCGCCGTGCGGCAGGACCGAAATCGTGAGGTTGGGCGTCGCGCCGAGGTCAGTGATTGCCGCCGTCGGCAGGCCGCCGGA
This sequence comes from Chloroflexota bacterium, assembly GCA_030858375.1. GTDB lineage: Bacteria > Chloroflexota > Chloroflexia > Thermomicrobiales > UBA6265 > JACCYX01. Next base: position 1,088 of record JALZMD010000230.1, on the reverse strand, counting down.
CCAGAAGAAGGCGTCGATGTTGCCGTCGCGGATCGCGTCGGCCGATTCGGCCACGCCGAGCCGCTCAACTTCGATGCCGGATTCCGGGTCGATGCGGCTGACTTCAAGGATCCGGTTGGCGATGACTTCAGTGCCGCTGCCCGGCGCGCCGACCGAAACCCGCTTGCCGGCGAGGTCGGCGACTGAGGCGATGCCGGAGTCGGCGTTAACCACGATCTGGGTGTAATTGTTGTAGAGCGTGGCCAGGGCCATGCCGTTGACCTGGGTCTCGAACGGGGCGTTGCCCTGGACGGCATCGAATGCGGTATCGCCCAGCACGAAGGCGAGGTCGGCGCCGCCGTCCTCGATCAGGTACATGTTGTCAACCGAGGCCGCCGTGACTTCGGCCGTGACTTCCGTGTCCTCGAGGCCGTCGGAAAGCAGGTTCGCCAGGGCGCCACCGTAGGGGAAGTAGACGCCGCCGGTGCCGCCGGTCGCGATCGAGAGACGTGTGGATTGGGCGTTCGCCAGCGGGGCGAACAGCAGCGATGAGAGCAGAATAACGGCGATCACGCCGCCGATCCGTGAACGAAGCATGGAACAACCCTCCTGATGGGTTCGGGCGTTGACCCGCGCGGGGCCATCGTTTGTGAAGTATTGGGCTCGACTATACACCATTGGCTGTCCGCGCTCGAACCCCGTTTCGAGGCGCTGGAGAGCGTCCGGCACAAGTGCGCCGTGCCTGAACTGGTGGGCAGGTACGGATGCCGTTGCGGGTGCGTCGAGTGATGCCCGAGATGAGGGACGCCGCTGCCTTGACGACGCTCGCTCGCTTTTGGGAAAGTGGGCAAGTCGCGGCAGGTGGGGCCAGGATGACCACTGGATATGAATGGGTTTGACTCTTCGATGTCGGGAAGAGTCCGTCGTGCAGGACGCACAATGACGCTCGTCCACGCCGGCGCATTCGGGGTACACTTGGAATCGTCTTCGTGACAATTGGGTCCTGGCATCCGAACGTATCGGTTGCCGTTTGTGGGCATGATCGCACCCTTTATCCGGACCGGGTGACGATGGAAACGGCCAGGAGGCTATCGGTGTCAAATGACATG
>JALZMD010000202.1 GCA_030858375.1 Chloroflexota bacterium | reverse complement strand
CGTGCGGCATGCTCTTCCGATTCGAGCACGAAGATGGCCGAGCCCTCGGAAAACACGAACCCGTCCCGCCCCTTGTCGAACGGCCGGCTCGCCCCCTCCGGGTTGTCGTTGCGGGTCGAGAGCGCGCCCATATTCGCCAATCCAGCGATTGCAACCGGCGTGATCCCGGCTTCCGTGCCGCCAGTGATCACCACGTCGGCATCTCCTCGCTGGATCATGTGCATCGCATCCACGAAGGCCTGGACCCCTGCGGCGCAGGCCGCGACCGAGGTGACCGTCGGACCGTGAATATTGAACGTGATCGCGATTTGGCAGCTCGCCATGTTCGGCGCGAACAAGGGAATCAGGAAGGGACTCACTCGCTTCGGTCCGTTCCGGTTCATGCTCGTGACTTCGGTTTCCATCGTCCCGATTCCACCGCCACCGGTGTTGACCATGACCCCGATGCGTTCGCGGTTCTCATCCGTAATCGTGAGACCGGCGTCGTCGATCGCCTGGCGGGCGGCGGCAACGCCGAATTGGGCGAAGCGGTCCATGCGGCGCGCGGCCTTGAACTCGATGAAATCCCTGGGGACGAAATCAGGTACCTCCCCCGCGATCTGCACCTCCAGGACGGACGCGTCGAAATGCTGGATCGTGCGAATGCCCGAGCGGCCCGCGGTCAGTCCTGACCAGAAGGCGTCGACACCGATACCGAGCGGCGTAACGGCGCCGGCTCCTGTTACAACCACCCGAGTCACCAAGCATGTCCTTTCGCGCGCCAGCCTTGCTGGACCCGTCGTTGTTATCCAGAGTTGTATGAAGGAGCGTGAGCCTGAATGCCGCTGCTGATCACGTGATGCCATGTGACATGCCACTATTGGTATTTCGAACCTCAGAGAAATCTGTTGGGGTGGCAAAGCGAAACGCTGTTTGCCGCCACCCTGCGCCTGGCAACTCACGATCAGCCTGGCATTGATCCTGCTTGCGCATTCATCGTGCCATCCCGGATGCGGCGTAATGGTACCGGCATTTCCGGACCCGTGCGAACGAGGGCCGAGACCATGCCGGACTAGAGGCCGAGTTCGGACATGCTGACCGTCTTTCCCGAACGGTCGATTCGCTTGATCAGGCCCGCCAGCACGGTTCCCGGGCCCAGCTCGACGTACGTGGCCGCGCCAAGTGCAGCCATCTCCTGGACGGAGCCGGTCCAGTTCACCGGTCGCTCGACATGGTGTTCCAGTTCCGAGCGGATCCCGGCCACGGTGGTGATCGGCTTGCCGGACGCGTTGCCCACGATTGGGAATGCTGGTTCCTGAAACACAAGGGCGTCGGTCAGTGTCTTCAGCGTGCGCGACACATCTTCCATCAATGGCGAATGCGAGGCGATCGAAACCGGCAGGCGGGCCACGCGCTTCGCTCCGGCCGCCTTCGCCAGCTCCATTGCCCGTTCGAGCGCCTCCACCTCGCCTGAGATCACGATCTGGCCTGGGCAATTCGCGTTGGCAACGTTGATGATGCCCCTGGACGATGCCTCCGCGCAGACCGCCGCGAGGGTGGGCTCGTCCAGCCCCAGCACCGCCGCCATGCCTCCCGGTCGCGCCGTGCCCGCTTCGGCCATCAGCCGCCCACGCTCCCGAACCAGCGTCAGGGTTTCGGCGAATGGGAGCGAACCAGAGGCGACCAGGGCCGTGAACTGCCCAAGCGAGTGGCCAGCCGCCACGATCGGCGTGATCTGGACACCTTCCGCTTCGGCCCGTTCATTCAAGGCGCGCAGGGCGGCGACGCTCACGGTCAGGATCGCTGGCTGGGCATTGTAGGTGTCGTTGAGTTCTTCGGCCGGCCCTTCGAAGGCAAGCGCCGAGAGGCTGGTGCCGAGCACCTCGTCGGCCTCCTCGATCGTGGCCCGCGCCGCCGTCGAGCGTTCATGGAGATCGCGGCCCATGCCCACAATCTGGCTGCCCTGCCCAGGGAAGACGAACGCGACATCGGGACCAAGCTGTTCTTTCAGGCTCATGTGTACCTCACGAAGTACGTTCGAAATGTATCGTCAATCCGGGTTCTGACCATTGGAGAGATTCTTGGGGGCGGACCCACGGCGCAGATGTTTCAGAGTGCATTCTGGAGGCCGCAGCTTCGGATGCCGACACACACGGCGTTCATTTCCACAACCGCAAAGTCCAGCACGCGAACGTGACATAAACGTGCATCACGCGCGGAGAAAACCACCTTCGGAGTTGATGACCTGGCCGGTGATCCAGGCTGCTTCGTCGCTGACCAGGAACGCCACCGCCCGGGCCGCATCCTCCGGCTGGCCGATCCGCCCAAACGGTGAGTGCGGGAGCAGCGCCTTGGCCAGGTCGTCATCGATCCACCCGGTGTCGGTCGGACCTGGATTCACCACATTGACCGTGATCCCGCGTCGCGCCAGGGCGGGCGCGATGCTGGAGCTGAAGGCGATGATCGCCCCCTTCGACCCGGCGTAGGCCAGCTCGTCCGGCATCGGACCAAGGTGCTGACCGGAACTGAAGTTGACCACCCGCCCGCCGTTGCCCTTATCGAACCGCCGAGCGAACTCCACCGTCAACATCGCCGTTGCCCGGTAGTTCACCGCAATGTGCATGTCGAGCGACGCCTCCGTCAACGTGTACCACGAGTCGTGGGTGGAGTAGGCGGCATTATTGACAAGGATATCGACCGGACCGAGCGCGTCGGTGGCCCGGTCGAAGAGTCCCTTGGCGATGTCCGGCTGGGAGAGGTCGATATCGAACCCGACCGCCCTTGCCCCTATGCCCTCCAGTTCTTGCTGCAACATGACCGGACCGTCATTCGGCGAACCATACATCTCGGCGTCATACGACATGAAATGTGTGAACGCAATATCCGCCCCGTCATTCGCCAGGCGGCGGCAAATTGCCGCGCCAATCCCGATCGATCGCGACGCCCCGGTCACTAGGGCAACTCGCTCCGCCAATGGTTTCATGGTTGGTTCCTTCTCGAATATGGGTACTCTGGGACCTCGAACACAACCACTCGTCATTCCGACGAAGGAGGAATGACGGACGTTAGGATGGCGCGTCCAGAACGCGACGCCACGCTAGTCCGACATGGTCAACAACCCGATCACCTCTCGCCCAACCACATTGTGCTTCTGCTCACTGCCGCAGCAGCCATCGCTGCCGGTCCCACGTGACCACATACAGCACAACCACACAGCTCATGAGCGTTTCCGATGCGGCCCGCGAGCCTCCGAGTCACAGGCCCGCCGCCGCCAGGGCGAAGAATGCCAATTCGTTCGCGAGGCGCACAGGACCGGGAACGATCACCGGGTGATTGGTCTTGCCCGGCGGGTCGTGCCGGACCCGGAAGACTCCCCAAGCCGCCGCCGCCACAACCACCAGGACGGCGGCAAGGATGCCGCCCCAAAGGCCGCCATCGCCGATCGACCAGCCCCAGGCGCCGAATCCAACCAGGCCGAACAGTTCCAGCAGGAAACGGGCCGCCAGCATCACCGTCGGGGTGGTTGGCGGCAAGTCGCCAGCGTCCTGGTCCATCGGAACGCTGGCTCGTTCGGCGGTCACGCCTCTTGGTACGTGCGGAGCACGAGGCAGGCGTTCTGGCCGCCGAGTCCGAACGAGTGCTTGGTCATGATCGAGATCTCGGCCTCTTGCGCCACGTTCCCCACGATGTTGAGGTTTACCTCGGGATCGGGTGTGTGGTAGTTGCGGGTGGGCGGGATCCGGCCTTCGACCAGCGTGTTGATCGCGACGACGGTTTCGAGGGCGCCGGCCGCTGCCATGCAGTGTCCGATCGCCCCCTTGACCGACGTTACCGGAACCTCGCCGGCTCGCTCGCCGAACACGAGATGGATTGCTCTTGCTTCGGCCACATCGCCCGCCGGGGTTGATGCCGCATGAGCGTTTATATGGTCGATTTCGTCCGGCGTGACACCGGCATCGGCCAGGGCCGACCGGATCGCGCGCGCCGCACCTTCACCCTCGGGCTGGGGCGCAATTGGATGGTAGGCATCGTTGGACGTCGCGAAGCCGACGATTTCGACGAGGATCCGCGCGCCACGGGCCCTGGCGTGATCCAGATCCTCAAGCACGAGCATGGCGGCGCCCTCACCGAGCACGAACCCGGCCCGCGTCGCGTCGAATGGCCGGCTTGCGCCGTCCGGATTGTCATTTGAATCGGTCACGAGCGCCCGCATTGCGGCAAAGCCGGCCTGGAACAGTGGGTGCGAGGTGGATTCGGCGGCCCCGGCGATCATCAGCGGCGCGTGCCCGTACTTAATGGCGTGGAAGCCGTCGCCGATCGCCTGGGCACCGGTGGCGCAGGCAGTGACGACGGTCGAGCTGGGGCCACCCATCCCGAACCGCTGCTGTACGGTGTAGGCGGCGAGGTTGTGTGGGAACATGACGTGCAAGTGTGGTGGCACGCGTGAGGTGCCCCTGGTCAGGAAGGTTTCGTGGGCAGGTATAAGTTCGTCGTAGACACCGCCGACGCAACTTCCGAAGGCCGCGCCCGCGGCAGTCAGGTCGATTTTCGGGCCGAAGCTCTCGTCGAGAAGTCCGGCATCGAGCAGGGCCTCGCCCGTCGCTTCGACGGCCATGCGGGAGAAGAGCGACGCGTTGCGGATCGCTTTGCCCTTGAGGAACCGCTGGGGCAGCGTTGCTCGATCGACATCACCGCGTAACACACAGGGGTGCTGCGCGGGATCGAGATCGGGTGCGCGGCGGATCCCGGTCTCACCGCCGACGATCCGTTGCCAGGTTGCGGGAGCGGTGGCTGCAAGCGAACTGATCGCTCCAATTCCGGTCACCACGACGCGACGCGGCTGGATGAGAGGCAATGCCTGGCTAGACACGGTCGTTGTCTCCTTGAGACACGAAAACAGGGTTTCCGCGATCTGATCGCGTCTTGCCGATGCGGTTTCGCAGATGCCAATCGACAATCTCCGTCCGGACGCCAAACATGCGCCGGACCTGTCTCATCGAAGAATACGGCAGAACGCGGCGCCGGGTCATCATCCCGGCTCACCGGTGACGCTCGATCGGCGTATCCGGCCGTTGACCCCATTCGCCCCAGGAAGGAGCGTAGTTTCGTGCATCGGCGTAGCCAAGCGCCTTGAGCACAACGTAGGTGTTGGCGGCCCGAAATCCCCCGGCGCAATAGCTGGCTACCGGTGCTGACGGGTCGAGGCCAGCATTCGCGTACATTTCCGATAGTTGTGCAATCGGTTTGAACCGGCCATCAGCACCCAGGTTCTGTGTCCAATCGACATTGACGGCACCAGGTATCGAGCCCATGCCGTATTCACTGGCTCCCCGGGTGTCGACGAGCCTCAAGGAATGGTCCCCAGCAGTTTCCGCTCCGTTCAGCGAGTCGAGAATCTGTCCTGCCGTCACCAGCCTGGATTGGTCAACCTGGACCGGCATTGACGTCGCCTGCGGCCGTACGTCGTCAGGAGCAATGGGATGCCCCGACGTTCGCCACGCCTGCACGCCGCCGTCGAGCATCGTGCCGTTCCCGAATCCGGCGGCATCCAGGAGCCAGACACCGTAGGCCGACATCGTGCCGCTGATGTCTTCATAGAACACGACCGTCTTTGCTGGGCCCAGACCCAGAGTGTCGATGACTGACTGAAGCCGCGCGGTCCAGGCGGCAATGGCCTCCGGTGTTGACGATACGAGCCGAAGCGGGGCGAGATCGGCATGAATCGCGCCAGGAATGTGCCCGGTACGGTACGCATCGAGGCTGCGGACATCGGCGATGACGAGATCGGCATCGCCCGCGTGGTCTTCGAGCCAGGCGACGCTCACGATGGGTGACGTAGGTGTGGTCACGGATATCCTCCTGTGTGCCTCGTATCTTTCATAGACGAAGTATGAAGCATGTCTGCCTTTGTCTGGGCGGACGCCGCCGGGTACATCATGGGCATCCAATCCGGACCGACGCGTGGTGCTGACGAAGCGGATGCCGTTTTCCTGCCCGGCACCTGTAACCGGCTAATCGCAGCTCCAATCGTCATCGGGAGCGTGCTTCCAGGCTCAACGGACGACCGGAATACCTGTTCAGGCGTGGTACACTCGACACGCTGGTGCGCTCAGCGGAACACGGGTTCAAACGCAACGTGGGCCGCTGGTTTGGGCGTACGTTCGCGGATCGAAGCATTCGCCGGATTGCGATATCCTGATTCGTGCCAGGCACCGTGAGCAACTATTTCCGGAACGCACGAAACCCCCTGGCTGGCTGACACGTAGGTGAAGGTGAAGCTCGGGATGACGCGCTTGGCTCGTCCAGATGGAGCACGGTTTCCCATTCCATGTCTCGTATTCTCTTTGGGATCCTGCTCATCTCCGTAGCGCTGATCCAGGCCACCATTCTGCCCCGAGTCAACCCGTTTCCGGTAAATCCGGATTTCGTTCTGGTATTCCTGTTCGTCTGGTCGGCATCCCGGAGCGTTCGCGAATCGTTGTTCTGGGTGTTGTTCATCGGAATCCTGCTGGATGTGCTGGCACTCGATTCCTTCGGAACCAACGCGTTGTCGCTGGTAATCGTGACGCTGCTGGCAGGGCTGGCGAGGCAACGGGTGCTCCATGCCAACATCTTGATCCCCATCGCCCTCGTGACCCTGTCGACCGTGATCCACGCCGTCATCCTGGCCTCCCTGCGCGGCACCTTTCCAGCCGGCTGGTTCATTCCACTTCAGGCACTCGTCCATGCCCTCCTGATGCCCGTCATCTATTTCATCCTGCGGGTATTTGGCCGGTAACGATAAGGTACTTTCCTCCATGGCGCGACGAAAACGCATGATCTACGACCCGCCGGGCAACCGCAAACGGCGACGCCGCTCCTCTGGCTCCCATGGTTCGCCGGAACTTTTCCTGTCGCGCCGCATGTTCATCGCCAAGGCGGGCGTCGTTGCTGTCTTCAGCGGCCTGGCCGCGCGCCTCGGAGTGCTCCAGCTCGTGCGCGGCGAAGAGTACAAGACCCAGGCCGAGGACAACGTCATCCGGCCCGAAGTGCTACCCGCCCCCCGCGGGATGATCCTCGACCGCGAGGGACGGCACCTTGCCCGGAACCGGCGGGCGTGGGAGGTCAGGATCGTCAAGGCCGAGCTGCCGGATAACGAATCCGAAAAGCGCCGTGTGCTGGACATGTTGATTTCGGCGCTTCAGCTGGAAGACGTGGTGGCGATCCGCCCGCGTGGAGTACCGGCTGGATCGCGCGACACTGTGCTCCAGCGTGTGGCCACCATGCTCTATGAAGCTCCTGAAGATCAGAGTAATGTCGACAAGGAAAAATCGCGGTGGATCGGGGAATGGTCGGACAGGCTCGTGCGGGTTGCACCGGTCTCTCTCGACGATGCCGCTTACTTCCGCGCCCACGCCGCCGAGTTGCCGGGCGTACTGGTCATGAACGAAATCGACTTCCTCGTCGGCAATATCTGGGCCGATCGCCTTCCAATCACGGTCAAGACCGACGTCCCCCGTGAGGTGGCGCTCAAGCTCCAGGCTAACAGCATGTACATGCCTGGTGTCTACGTCGACGACTCTGCCCTGGTGCGTGAGTATCCGGCGGGCGAGGTGATGTCGCACGTGCTCGGGTACGTCCGCTCGATCGATGGCGCCTCGCTCGACGATCTTCGTAACCGGGACGAGAACAACGAGCGCATCTACGACCAGAACGACACGATCGGCAAGGAAGGGCTGGAGCAGGCGCTCGAAGCCCAGCTTCGTGGCGTCAAAGGCAAACGCTCGGTCGAAGTCGATGCCAACGGCGTCGTCATGCGCACGGTTCCGAACAGCGAATCCCTCGCACTTGAGGGCCAGAGTGTCCGCCTCACCATCGATCTTGAGCTGCAGAACGCCGTTGGCAAGGCCCTGCGCGAGGGCATCGAGCGGGCGGCCACCGGCAAGGACGAGGTCAATCGGGAACGCACCGCCGAGGGCAAGGACAAGCTTTGGGAAGTTCCGAACTCCGGTTCGGCTGTAGCCTACGATCCTCGCACCGGCGAGGTCCTGGCCATGGTCAGCTACCCGTATTACGACAATCAGCTCTTCGTCACCGGGATCTCCGAGCTGAAGTGGTCCGAATACATGGCGGCGGAGCAGGGCAAGGCCTTCCTCAACCGGGCCGTGCATGAACTGTACCCGCCTGGCTCGACGTTCAAGATCTTCCTCGCCGCTTCCGCCCTCCATCACGACACTATCACCCCCGACAAGAGCTATTCCTGCAGCGGCGCGATCCGCGTCCCCAACGACTGGAATCTGAGCGAAGGCACCTCTATGGCCTGTTGGCAGGGTTGGTCCGGCGGAGAGCACGGAGGCCTTGATCTGTATGGCGCTATTGAGCAATCGTGCGATGTTTACTTTTATAACGTCGCCCAGGAATATGTTGAGCGGCCCCAGGCCTTTGACGATCTCTTTTATTACGACTGGAATCTGCTCCGGCGCGCCGTCGTTTCGGATACCAAGCATTTCTTCGAAGGCCTCGGTATCGATCCCCTGGCCGATGATATGCAAAACCGGTTCTGGTTCGGCAAGGCTACCGAAATCGAGCTCCTTGGCGAGGCGATCGGACTCTTCCCCGACCGCGCCTGGAAGGAGGAAAATATCGAGGGCGAAGGCTGGGCCGTCGGTGACACTCTCAATGTCTCGATCGGCCAGGGCGAAACCAAGGTCACGCCCCTCCAGCTCACCATGAATACTGCTGCTCTCGCCAACGGCGGCGTTTTCCACAAACCTCACCTTGTCCGTCAGTGGCTCGGCCCCAATGCCACGGCCACCGATTTCCAGATTGAAGAGATGGGGAAGCTCGACATTACCCAGAAACACATCGATATCGTCGTCGAGGGTATGCGCCGCGTGGTTCACAGCGAGCGCGGCACTGCCAATCGCTCTCCGGATGGCGATGGCGGATTCGTCACCAAATGGCCCAGGACCAACCCCGAAGGCGAGGAGGAAATCTTCATCGCCGGCAAGACCGGCACCGCCGAGTTCGGCGAGGTCGACAAGATAGGCGCTCGCGACACCCACGGCTGGTTCACCTGTTTCGCCCCACTGAAAGCACCGGAAATCGCCGTCTCGGTGGTGATCGAGGCGGGAGGCGAAGGCTCGACCTATGCCGTTCCCGTGGCCGACGAGAT
>JALZMD010000190.1 GCA_030858375.1 Chloroflexota bacterium | reverse complement strand
CCCACCGCGAACTGGAGCACCTGACCCTCGACAAGCTCACGATGCGGGCCAAGGACATCCTGGCCTTGCAGTACGCCGACCTTGTGTACAATGGACAATGGTTTACCCCGCTGAAGGGGGCGCTCGATGCCTTCGTCGATAAGACCCAGGAGCCTGTCACCGGCGACGTTCGGCTCAAGCTGTACAAGGGCACGTGCGAGGCGGTCGGCATGAAATCGCCGTACAGCCTCTACGATGAAGCCCTCGCCACCTTTGGCGAAGACGATGTCTATCAGCAGTCGGACGCCGAGGGGTTCATTCGGCTCTTCGGACTCGGGCAGAAGGTCGCCAACCAGCGCGACCGGAACGCCCTCGGAGCGGAGGTCGCACGATGATCACTCAGCATCATGGCATCGAGATGGAGCGACTCGCCCGCTCTCCCTCGGGGCGGCCCACGCGTCGCACCCGTACGACGCGCTGACGGCCGCCGACCGTTAGCGCCAGCCGCTGACCCACAACCCAGCACAGCAATCGTCTCACCCGCACAGACGGGGACCAGTACGACGCACGCACGCCAAAGCGACCCGGGGATGGTGAAAGCCCGGGACTGGCGGAACTGCGCGGAACGCGCCCCGGAGCGGCCGGCCGAAGAAAGACCTTCCTCGCGGGATCGTCAAGTAGGCGCGGATGGGTGGCTCCCATGGAAGCAACAGCCGAGAGATGCGTGGACATCGCCATCTGGCGTTCCCCGTTCGCGCAAGAAGGGTGGTACCGCGGGATCTTACGCCTCTCGCCCCTTCGGTTCGATGTATCCGGCACATGCCGATGCGTCAGACCGGCGTTCGCACATGTTTTCGTGCCAACCTCGAAGGGAGCACCAGATGCCTCAGATCTCCGCCGCCCAGGCTACGTTGCCGCAATCGACCCCTGTTAGTACGCCCGTGTTGCACTCCGTGCCGACCGTCAGCCAGGACCTCACTGGCTCGGCAATGGACCGTGCGGTCGTGCTCGGCGGGCCGCAGAACACGAAGTTGCCGTCGTTTACGGTCAGCCCCCGGCTGCGCGGCCGGCATGTGCTGGTCGACACCGACTTCACGCCGGATGAGATCGCCGAAGTCATCGATACCGCCACCCGGATCAAGCGGCTCTACCGTTCCGGTCAACCGCACGGTTACCTGGCGGGCAAAACGCTCGGCATGATCTTCCAGCACCCAAGTACCCGGACCCGCGTCTCCTTCGAGGCTGGCATGGCCCAGCTCGGCGGGCAGGCGATCTTCCTTGGCGTCAACGACCTCCAGATGAAGCGGGGCGAGACGATCGGCGACACCGCCCAAATCCTCAGCCGGTACGTCGATGCCGTCGTTGCCCGGGTTGCCGACCACAACGACCTCGTCACCCTCGCGACCTCGGCCTCGATCCCGGTCATGAACGGACTGTCGGACAAGTGCCACCCGCTCCAGGCCCTGGCCGACCTGCTCACCCTGCAGGAATCCTTCGGTCAGTTGAGTGGCCTTAAGCTGACCTACCTCGGCGATGGCAACAACATGGCCGCTTCGCTCATGCTCTCCGGCGCGGCGATGGGCGTCAGCGTTACCGTGGCGGCCCCGCCAACCCTGCAGATTTCGCCAGACATCCTCACCCACGCCCAATGGCTGGCCAACCACAATGGGGCCACCATCGAGATCACCACTGATCCGGCGGCGGCCGTCAAGGGCGCCGACGCAATCTACACCGACGTTCACGTCAGCATGGGCCAGCTCGATGGGGCGGCCCGGGCCGTGGCCCTGGCTCCGTACAAGGTCACATCGGAACTCATGGCCGAGGCCAACCCGAAAGCGGTCTTCATGCACTGCCTGCCGATGCACCGCGACGAGGAGGTGTCGACCACCGTGGCGGATGGCGCGCAGTCGATCATCTTCGACCAGGCCGAGAACCGGTTGCACATGCACAAGGCGCTCTTGTTGCACACTCTTTGCTAGAACTGGTCGCGAACGACCGGGAGCACACGTCGATGATCGATCTGGCCACCAACTCGCCACCCGAAGAAACCAAACTGGATTCGGCCACCGCCTGGATGACGTTCGATCCGGGATTGCACGGCAAGAGCATCCTGAACGACACCGATCTCACACCGGTGGAGATCCTGCGCATCGTGGAAACCGCCGCCACGCTCAAAAAGCTTCGGCAGAATCACGTGCCGCACGCCTGGCTTGCCGGGAAGACGCTGGGGCTGATCTTCCAGCATCCCAGCACCCGGACCCGTACCGCGTTCCAGGCCGGGATGGAGCAGCTCGGCGGGCAGGCCATCTTCCTCGGCGTCGATGACCTGCAATTGCGGCGCGGGGAAACGATCGCCGACACGGCGGCGATCTTCAGCCGCTACGTCAATGGCATTGCGGTCCGGGTCGAGAATCTCAGCGACATGGTTGAACTGGCATCCGGCGCCACCGTGCCGGTTTTCAATGGCCTGACGTCGACCAACCACCCGATCGAAGCCTTGAGCGATGTCTTCACCCTGAAGGAGCGCTTCGGGAAGCTGAAGGGACTTAAATTCGCTTACCTCGGCGATGGCAACAATATGTCCGCCTCGCTGATGCAGATGTGCGCGGCGGTCGGCGTCGATTTCGCCTACGCCGGGCCGGAAAAGTATCGGCCAGACGCGGCGGCCATCGCCTCGGCCCAGATGCTCGGCGACGCGGCAGGCAGCACGATCACTCTCACGGACGATCCGTACGCGACGGTCAACGGTGCGGACGCGGTCTACACCGACGTGCACGAGAGCATGGGCGAACAGGTCAATCCCGGCAAGCTGATGGCGCTGGCGCCGTTCCGGGTTACACAGACAGTCATGAAAGCGGCCAAACCGGAGGCGGTCTTCATGCACTGCCTGCCGTTGCATCGCGGGCAGGAAGTCGAATCCGAGGTTGCAGATGGTCCTCAATCGATCATCTTCGACCAGGCGGAAAACCGGCTCCACGTCCACAAGGCGGTGTTGCTGCAGGCGCTGCATGACGAGCGTCGGCTAATCGGTCCCAAGGATTCGGACGAATCGCGCGCGTCAGAGTAGATGAATCGATGCGGTAGCGATCGTGACCGCACAACGACTTTTGAGGAGTGTTTCATGGCAGCGTTGCAGTGTCCGGAATGTGCGGCGGATCTCGATATCGATGACGGTGTGGAGCAGGGCGAGATCATTCCCTGCCCGGAGTGTGGGGCCGACCTCGAAGTGCTCGGAGTGAAGCCGACCGTCCTCGGCCTGGCCCCGGAAGAGGGCGAGGATTGGGGGGAGTA
>JALZMD010000167.1 GCA_030858375.1 Chloroflexota bacterium | reverse complement strand
GGAGCGGGCGCTGGCGTCGTCGTATATCGGCGTGTACCTGACGTTCTACTTCGAGACCCCGATGCGGCGTGACCTCGACGGCGGGCTCAAAATCGCGCTGGACGCGATGGCGTCTGGGCTTGGCTTCGACGACCGCAAGGTCGTCGACATCCACCTCACCAAGCGAATCGACCCGCTCCGCCCCCGGCTGGAGGTGGAACTGGAAACGATCGCCGACTGGCAATTCGACGAGTCGTACGTCTATCTCGGAGATGAAGGGACGGACACCGAAACCTAGATACGGACCGCCGCTGTAACCTCCGGTCTTGCGGCCCAGGTTGGTGGGATGAGATTGGGGGATATGGAAAATAAAGCCCCCTAACACCGCGGTCCGGGGCTACATGATGGCACGAGTCCATCGTCCCATTTTCCATTGGCCAGTCGTCGATGTATAGTGCGGACAGCACGGCTTATGTCGCGCTGTGGATGGAATGCGCGCGAGGGAAGTGAGATGAAGCGCAAACCGGTTGAGTCTTCGATGATCTCCTCGGTTGGGTACGACCCGATAGCCAATGTGCTCGAAATCGAGTTCAACAGTGGTGGCGTCTACCAGTACGGAGAGGTTTCGGAAGAGACATATCGCGAGTTGATGCACGCCGAGTCCAAGGGTCGCTACATGCTCGATCACATTACCGACCAATATCCGTACGTCCGAATCAGGAGAACGTCGCGACCGAACTGGCGATAACGCCACCGCCGCGGATGGCCATTGGTTGACAGCTGCGAACACCTCTGAGAAGCTAGAATCAAGTGAGCGGTCCGTTCAAGATTTATGTACTGCCCGCTCGTTCGACCGCACCCTTGTGGTCGATACGCCATGGTGCGAGGCACCGTTTGGAGGGTATGCAGCATGCGACAGTCACGACCGCCGGTCAGGAACTTCAGCAACAGCAGGATCTCCCGTCGAAAGGTATTGAAATCATCCGCGGGCCTGGCAGGAGCGACGGCCTTCTCGTTGCCCCTGATCGGTCAGGCGGGCGCGCAGGCCACCCCCGTTGTGCCAGAAGGGGCAATTGTCTCCCAGGTTGAGGGCGTTCCGATTGCCTATACCACCTATCCCGAGCCATTCAGCACCGTAGACGAGGTGCCGGGCAACGGTGGGTCCGTCAGCATAACCGCGCTCTCCTACTCGCCGCCGCCGACGCCAAAGGATGAAAACCAGTACTGGCAGGAGCTGGAAACACGGCTCGGTGTCACCTGGGAAGCGGACCTCGTACCCATCGATGGCTATGATGAGCGGATCGCCACCACCTTCGCCGGTGGGGACTTGCCGGACCTCTTCTTCCTGTTGCCGGGCACCACCCGCCCGCTCATCTACCAGGCGTTCGAACAGGGCGCGTTCACCGACCTGACAGACATCGTTGAATCCGACCAGATCAACGAATATCCTAACCTGGCCGCGTATCCCGCCTATCTGTGGGACGCCACCAGGGTCAACGGTCGCGTCTGGGGCGTGCCAAAGCCGGTGTTGCGCAACAACGACCCGACGACCTACCGCAGGGACTGGGGCGATGCGCTCGGCTATGAAACGCTCGACAACGCCCAGACGATCAGCGATATGCTGGTGGCAATGTCCAACGAGGATCCGGACGGCAATGGCTCCCAGGACACCTGGGGCGTGGCTCCGTTCGGTGGTGGCTGGTTCAACTTCATCTTCAACCAGATGTTCCGCGTGCCCTATGGCTGGCGATTGAACGACGACGGCAGCCTGACCAGCTCCATCGAGACCGATGAATATCGCCAGTCCCTCGAATACATCGTGGAGCTCAACGCCAACGGCGCCTATCACCCTGACTCCGCCAGCCTGAACGTCACCCAGGCGCAGGAGCTGCTGCTGGGCGGCCGGGCAGGAATCAGCACCAATGGCTTCGCGGCGGTGTTCGGGCCATCTGGGTCCCGCGCGACGGTCCAGGAGATCGTGCCGGAGGCCGATCTGCACCCGATCGTGCTGCCAGGACACGACGGCGGCGAGGGCGTCAGCTACCAGACGCCGGGCATCTTCGGCTTCACCTCGATCTCGGCGCAGGCGGGCCAGGACGAAGAGCGGCTGCACGAGCTGTTGCGGATCATGAACTACCTAGCGGCGCCATTCGGCAGCGAGGAATCCACATTCCTGCGATACGGCATCCCGGGCGTGCACTCCGAAGAGCTTCCGGAAGGCGGCTTCACCTCGACCGAACAGGGCACGGCCGACCGCAGCGCCCTGGTTTACCCGTTCCTCAGCGAGAACTACTTCTACTACCCCGGAATGCCGGGCGAGGCAGAGTTCGCCCAGCAGCACAACGAGGCCATGGCGGAGGTCGCCATCGGCAACCCGACCGCAGGTCTCTACTCGGAAACGCAGGGGGAAGAAGGCGCCACGCTCAACCAGCTGATCGCGGACACCTACACCGCTATCGTCACCGGTCGCGAGCCGATCGACGCGCTGGACGCGATGATCGAGGAGTGGCAGTCCCGCGGTGGGGACCAGATTCGCCAGGAATACGAAGAGGCGATCGCCCAGAACTAGCGCCGATTCCGGTGCCATGCGTTCCTGGGACACAGGCGGACCCCATTTACGAGGTCCGCCTGTCCCGGTGCTGAAAGGACGGTCATGCCGCCCAAGGTACAGATCCGGCCCTACGCGGCCGGCGACGAAGCACAGCTGGTGTCGCTCTGGAACGACGCCATGTTGGCAGACCCGATCGACATCGCCACCTGGCGAAGCCGGTATCTACTGGACCCGAACTTCACGCCAGGGGAATGCCTGGTCGCGGTCGACCGGGCCAGCGGCTCGCTCGACGGGTTCGTGCTGGGATTCACCGACAAGGGCTCCTCAAGCTCCGCCGACGCTTGGGTCGTCGGATTCGGCGTGCGCGAATCGTGCCGCCGCCAGGGGATCGGCGCCGCCTTGATGGCGTCCCTCGAAGGGACGTGGCGCCGAGCAGGTTTAGGTACGATCCACTACGGACCCTATATCCCGAGCTATATCGCGCCGGGCGTCGATGGCGCCGCCTATGCCGATGCCATCCAGTTTCTCACCGCACGCGGCGCTCAGAAGCTGTTGCGACCGGTCAGCATGAAGGCGTCGCTCACCGGCTTTCGCGCCCACCCGGACGTTTATGGGTTACGAGCAGGGCACGCCGAGCGCGGGATCGAGGTTCGATCGGCCGAGCCTGGTGACATCCTGCCGCTGCTGAAGTTCCTGGCGGAGCATTTCCCGCATTGGAAGGATGACGCCAGGTCGGTGCTGCGGGACCTGTTCGCCGGCGACCTCCGATTCGTGACGATGCTCGTCGCCGAGGACAACGGCGTCATCATCGGCTTTGCGCAGGCGCGCGGCGAGCGGTTCGGCCCGTTCGGTGTGAATGAGCGCTATCGGGGACAGGGCGTCGGCGGGGTGCTGCTGTCCGACACGCTGCTGGCGATGCGATCTCACGGCGTCCACTGCGCCTGGTTCCTGTGGACCAGCGACCGCACTGCAAAGCTCTATGCGCAACACGGCTTCGAGCAGGTCCGTCGCTTCGTGATGATGGACAAGACGATAGAGGAGGACCTTTCTTGACCGCCACATCCGCACACAACCAGGACGCGCCGTGCATCATGGTGATCGGCGCGCATGCCGCCGACGCCGAGCTGATGGGCGGCGCGGCCGTACTCGCGCACCAGCGGCAAGGCTGGCGATCGGTGCTGGTGCATCTGACGCTCGGCGAAAAGGGCAGCAAGACACTCAGCGCCGAAGAGTATGCCGGGGTCAAGCGCGAGGAAGCGGCCCGCGCCGCCGGGGTGCTCGGAGCGGAGTTGGAGGTACTGCCCTACCTCGATGGCGAGCTGCCGGTCAGCGACGAGGTGCAGTGGCACATCGCCGACCTGATCCGCAAGCACCGTCCGGACGTGATCCTCACCCACTGGAAGGGCAGCATCCACACCGACCACACCAACTGTTACGAGAACGTGCTGGGGTCGCTGTTCTTCGCCAGGCTGAAGACGTTCGTGCGGGAGTACCCCAACCACTATCCCAAGGCAATCTACTTCGCGGAGAACTGGGAGGACCAGGAGGATTTCGCGCCGGAGGTCTACTTCGACACCAGCGAGGACTGGGAAACGTACCAAAAGGCGGCGGCGTGCTACACGTTGATCAGCGGCGAGGGCTCGCCGTTTCGCTATCTCCAGTGGTACGACGGCGCCAGCCGGGCTCGCGGGGCGGAACGCCATCTGGACCGGGCCGTCGCGCTGATGCCCTACCGCCCGTTCTACTCCCGCCGCCGGACGCTCGATTCGCTGGCGTGACGCCCCGCAAAACCGGGACGACATTGGGCTGCGCATCCCAAGCCCAACATTGCCGTTGGCAGCGCAGCCAAGTCGTCCCCTACTGTCTTTGCCCCTCCCGCCGAGCCACCTCATCGAGGACGATCAACACAACCTCGGTCCCGAACAGCTCGATGGACCGCAGCACCCGGTCGTGCGGCATCTTGCCGACGCTGACCTGCATCAGGAACCGCTGGTAACCGAACAGCTCGTGCTGGTAGAGGATCTTCTCCGCTACCTGCTCCGGGCTGCCTGCGACCAGCGCCCCGCGTAGGCTAACGCCTGCCGCGTAGCGTTCTCGCGCCAACGGCGCTCATCGATATACTCATTGTCACGGACAATCGCCATAGAGAGAAAGGTCGGATGCTGGTGGAAGCGTTGGACAGTGAAGGCCTGATTACCACGTTGAAGACGCTACCGCCCGAGCTCGAGCAGCTCGACCTCGGGGCCCACATGCGGGCGGCGCTCGACGAGGCAGAACGGGCCGGTAGTGCCGGGGAAGTGCCCATAGGCGCGGTGGTGATCATCAACGGAGAGATCGTCTCACGTGGTCGCGCGCGTCACCTGGAAAATCGGAGCCAGCTCGCCCACGCGGAACTGAACGCGCTGCTCAATGGTGGCGATGCGCTGTGGCAGGACTACGCGCAGGCGGTGCTTTTCACGAGTCGAGAGCCGTGTCCGATGTGCCTGGGAGCTACAGTGATGGCCGATATTCCGCACATCGTCTTCGCCGAACATGACCCGATCGTCCACACCATCGATACCATTGCCGCCAATCCCTACGTGCGGCGGCACATCAGGACGTATCACGGCGGTGTCCTGGAATCGGACGCGGTGGAGCTGACATCCCGCTTTGACCGTCCCTATCGGCACCACAAGGAGAACAGCGGTTGAGTGGCCGCCAGGAGTGCTGGGTAGCAGCCGATTGCCTACCCCTTGATCGCGCCGGTAAGCACGCCCTTGGTGAAGTACTTCTGCAGGAACGGATAGAGGATCAGGATCGGCACGGTCGCGACGACGACGATCGCCATCTGCAACGTCCTGGCGGGCGGCAACGGCTCATTCGAGAGGGCGGCGCCGCTGGCGATGTCACTGCCCTGCAGCACGTATTGCCGCAGCACCAGCTGGATTGGCCACTTGCTCGCGTCCTGCAGGTAGAGAATCGCGTTGAAGAAGCTGTTCCAGATGCTGACCGCGTAAAACAGCGCGATCACCGCGAGCACCGCCTTCGACAACGGCAAGCCAATGTTCCAGAACAGCTGCCATTCGCTGGCCCCGTCGATGCGGGCCGAATCGATCAGGTCCTGGGGCAGGTTCATGAAGAATTGCCGCACGATCACCAGGTTGAACGAGCTGATCAGCCCCGGCAAGATCAGCGCCTGATAGGTGTTGAGCAGGCCCAGCTCCTTGATCAGCAGGAAGCTCGGGATGAGACCCGGTGCGATCAACAGCGCGCCGAGGACCACGAACAAGAGCCCCCGCGAGCCCGGCACGCCCGGACGCGCGAGGCCCCACGCCATCGTGGTGGTGAAGATCATCTGCGCGAGCGTGCCGAACAGGGTCAGCCCAATACTGACCTGCAACGCCCGCACCACGATGCCGCCCCGGAAAATCGCCTCATAGGCGGCCAGCGTCGGGTTACTCGGGAACAGCACCAGCCCGCCGGCGAGCACATCCTCGTACGACGACAGCGAGACGGCGAAGACATGCAGGAACGGCAGGACCATCATCATCACGATCACCGCGAGCGTGATCGTCTTGAGCGCCGTCACCCACAACGGCGGTCGTTCCATCCAGGGCGGTCGTCCGCCTGATGATCGGCGACGCCGGGGAATATCAGCTCCGGCGAGCGTGGCGGCATCCGGTCGGGGATTCGTGGTTTCGTACGTCGCCATCAGAAAATCCCCTCATCGAAGAACTTCTTCGCCAGCCAGTTCGCGCCAAAGATCAGCAGCGCGCCGATAATCGCCCGCCATATCCCGACCGCGGCGGCAAAGCTCCAGTCCCCGTTCACGATTCCCCGGAAATAGATGAAGGTGTCCAGCACCTCGGCGGCGTCCGCCCCGACGGCTCCACGCTGCAGGAAGTACTGCTCGAATCCGACGGTCAGCATCGACCCCAGTCGCAGGATCAGCAGCAGCACGATCACCGACCGGATACCTGGAAGGGTGATGTTGATCAGCCGCCGCCAACCGCCCGCGCCGTCCATCGCCGCGGCCTCGTAGAGGTGGACGTCGATCTTGGTCAATGCGGCGAGGAAGATAATCGTCCCCCACCCCGCATCCTTCCAGATGGATTGCATCACGGCCAGGAGCTTGAACGTGTCCGGATTGTTCATGATGTTGACGCGGTCGAAGCCCTGGTTGAGCAGGATCTGGTTCAGGAACCCGTCGCCGCCGAAGAGTTGCTGCCAGACCGCGATCACGATCACCCAGCTCAGGAAGTGCGGCAGGTAGACGATGCTCTGGATGGTGCGCTTGACCTGCTCACTGATCAGGCTGTTGAGCAGCAACGCCAGCGCCAGCGGCGCCGGAAAGGCGAACACCAACTGCAAGCCCTCGATGATCAGCGTGTTTCGCAGCGCGACCTCGAACTCCGGGTCCGTGAAAATGGCCTGGAAGTTCTCCCAGCCGACCCAGGGGCTCGCCTGGATGCCGATGAAGATGTTGTAGTCCTTCCAGGCGATGACGTTGCCGAGGATCGGCAGGTAGTGGAAGACCACGTACCAGAGGAATCCGGGCAGGATAAACAGATAGACCGCCCGGTTGCTCCACATCCGCCGCCACACGGACGACGTGCGAGGGGTGACGGCATGATTGGCTGCCTGAGGCGATAACGAGGCCGAACCCGAAGTTGAGCGCGCCACATCCTCCCCTTTCTCCCGAAGCCGGCTGACCGGTCGTCGACTGTTCCATGCTCGTACGAGCCGACGCATTCTTGGCATGCGCGTGAGCGAGTCACCTGTCTGGCTGCCGTTATATCGCAAAGACGATGGAATGTCATGGGACATCCGGAAACGCAGCCGCGTGACATATCGCGCACCCTCCCGGACAATGGCGCCATGCTCGCCCGACGCATCACGATCGGGCATTCTCATTCTCGAAAGGAACACACCACCATGGCCATCACCGACCTCGGACACACCGCCTTCGGCTGTCACGACCTGGATGCCTCGCTGGCATTCTACGCGCAACTCGGCATCCGCGAATCGTTCCGGCTGGTGCATGACGACGGTCGTGTGCGACTGGTTTACCTGCATATCTCCGGCGACCGCTTCCTGGAACTGTTCCCCGGCGGACCGCAATCCGGCGAGGACCAAAACACCAGCTTCAAGCACATCTGCCTGCTGACCGACGACATCGAGACGCTGGTCGGCGAGCTCAAGACCGCCGGGATTACCATCGACCGCGAGGTCTCGCAGGGGCTCGACGCCAACCTGCAGGCGTGGGTCAGCGATCCGGACGGCAACGCGATCGAGTTCATGCAGATCTCCGCCGATTCGCCGCAACAGGCTATCGCAAACGGCCAGCCGGTCGAGGAGAGCGACATCCTGAAACCCGCGACGTGAAGGAAGCGAAAAATTCTCGACATTCCAACGCAACGCTGGGCCTGATCTACGGTCTACTCGGCGTGCTGGCGTTCAGCTTCACGGTACCGATGACCCGTATCGCCGCGCCCGAGCTGGGTGGAGTATTCACCGGCGTTGCCAGGGCGGGCATCGCCGCGCTGCTGGCGATCGGACTGCTCGTGATCCTTCGCGAGCCGTGGCCCGAACGACGAATCTGGCGAGGACTCGGGATCGTCGCGCTCGGGACCGTGTTCGGCTTCGGCCTGCTGGTCTCGGTGGCGATGGAGTCGCTTCCGGCCGCGCATGGCGTGGTCGTGGTCGGGTTGTTGCCGGCGGCGACCGCCGTGATGGCGGTGCTTCGCGCTGGGGAACGCCCCAGCCGCGCCTTCTGGCTGGCCTGCGCGGCGGGTGTCGTGGCGGTGCTGATCTTCGCCGCGGTCCAGGGGGCGGGCAGGCCAC